>PADT01000017.1 GCA_002700465.1 Flavobacteriaceae bacterium
AAATCTGAAATAAATATGGTTATTGGTTGTGGAATTAGAACAGAAGATGGGATTTATGGAGACCAATTAAGAGTTCCTTTTAAAGATGTATATCGTTATATTTGATAAATTTTATTAATGAATATATCTCTTTTCAAAGAAATTTGTAGCACATATGCTACTGGAGTTACAATAATAACTTCTAAAAACAATAAAAAAGATTATGGATTCACAGCTAATTCATTTACTTCTGTTTCTATTGATCCATTATTAGTTTTATTTTGCTTAAACAAAGAAGCAAAATCAAATATTGCTCTTAAAAAAAATAGTTTTTTCAATGTCAGTATACTAAGTAATGATCAAAAAGATATTTGTTTCCAGTTTGCTAACAATAAATTAACTCAAAAAGAAAGATTTAGTGGAGTTGAAACAACAGATTCAAAAAATAATATTAAAATAATATCAAAATCATGTTCTTTTCTTGAATGTAGAATAACTGATTTAATCTCTGCTGGAGATCACTATATATATGTTGGTGAATGTTTGAATGGGGGAATAAATAAGTCTGAGTTAAATCCTTTAATATATCATAAGGGAAAAACACTATAAACTATCTAAACCCTCTTTTAACCAATTTAAATATTTGTCTTTCGATGTATATTGAATAGGTTTATTAAGTATTCTTAAGTCATTATTTAAAAGAACATAATAAGGTTGAGATGCACTTTTGAAGTTAATTGCTTGAAACGCAGCTCCCTTCTCTCCTACTGTTTTTATGATTTTTTCTTTACCAGACTTATATTTTAATGTTATGAAATCTTTTACATCTAATTCCTTTCTATCATCTACATAAAGGGATATAAGAACAAAATTGTCATTAATTAAACTGTAAACTTGAGGATCAGTCCAAACGTTTTCCTCAATTCTTCTACAATTTACGCATGCCCAGCCTGTAAAATCTAATAATATTGGCTTATTTTGAGATTTAGCGTAACTAAGACCTGAATCAAAGTCTTTAAAGCAAGTAAAGCCTAAGGGACAGTCATTTGAATTACTATAAACAGAATAAAATGCAGGTGGAGTAAAGCCACTTAATAATCTAGCTTTATCAGATCCATTTTGTAACAAAGCTGGGAATAGATAAACGGAAAACCCCAAAACAAAAAAACCTAGAATAAGATTAAAATTGGATTTTGTAACATTTTTACTCTCGTGAGGAAATTTATATAAACCTAATAAATACATAGATAAAGATAAAGAAATCAATACCCATACTCCAATAAAAACTTCTCTTTTTAGAATGCCCCAATGTTCAACTAAATCAGCATTTGACAAAAATTTAAATGCAAAACCTAATTCTAAAAAACCTAAAATCACTTTAAAAGTATTCATCCATCTTCCAGATTTAGGAAGTTTTGTAAGTAAGTTTGGAAATAAAGCAAAAATTGTAAAGGGTAATGCTAAAGCAACTCCAAAACCTAACATTCCTATGGTTAACTGAATCGCTCCTCCTTGAGACGAAATTGAACCAACCAATAGAGAACCTAAAATTGGACCTGTACAAGAAAATGACACCAAAACTAAAGTTAAAGCCATAAAAAACACACCTATATAACCACCAATAGAATTAGATTTTGAATCAATTGAATTAACCCAGCTTGAGGGAATTGTTATTTCATAGAAACCAAAAAATGAAAATGCAAACAATACAAAAACTATAAAAAAGAAAATATTCAATCCCGCATTCGTTGAAATACTATTTAATATTTCTGGATCAATAGAATCAAGAAAGTGAAAAGGTATACTTAAAGATAAATAAATGCCAACGATAAATATGCCATATATAACAGCATTAAATTTAGAACTCTTTTTAGATTTATTACTAGTGAAGAATGAGACAGTCAAAGGAATCATTGGAAAAACACATGGTGTAAGAAGTGCTAATAATCCTCCAACAAATCCAAGAATAAATAAATTTAAATATGAATTAGAAGTCAAAGCTGAACTATCGTTAATTGTAGATAATAATTCCGTGTTTTTTAAATCAATGGATAAAGCATTATCATTTTCATAAATATTAGATGTTAAATCTAAATTTTCAATAGTCAATGATGAACCGTCTAAATTAAAAATAAGATTTGCTTCTCTAAAAATACAAACAACATCGTCACAAGCTTGATATGCAATTACAGCAGAAATATTATCACTTTTTGTGTTAGTTTCAATTAATTGTGTAAAAGTTGATTGATTTTCAAAATAAGATTGCTCAACCTGAAAAATAGGATCAAATTTTATAATAGATTGAGACTCCTTAACCCCACCTATCAAATTAAAAGATTTTAATTTATTGTCAAAAATAAATTCCGTTGGAATAGCTCCACCAGGGGATAAATTTTGTGAATACAATCTCCATTCGTTCTCAATATTAGCAGTAGTAATTAATTCAAAAGAATTCTCTGAGATCTTTTTTACGTTAGTTTCGAAAGTTATCGGGTTCTGTGAATAACCAAGAAAACTTAGAGCTGTAAAAATTAAAATAAAAAAATTATTTTTCAAATAGTGATATTTTTAAATTTGAGTTAATTCTACTATACTTCCTTTTATCAAATCTTATGCCAATTACCCATAAAATATGTTCTTGATCAGTTAGTACATATTGTTTATTCTTATCAAATATAGACAGTTTATTATCCTTTAATAATTTAGAAACTAATTTTTTTCCATTCATTCCTGTCGGATAAATTACATCTCCAGGCTGCCACCTTCTAATAATTAAAGGGAAAATAATTTGATTTTTTTTTAGGTATAAAGATTTATTATCATTGACAAAATTACCATGGGCTACTTTAATATTATCAGGAAATAAAAAATCACTTTCACTATTATAAAAATACTCTAATTCAATATTTTCTATATTTTTTTTAATTATTAAATGTGTCCTATTACTTAAAATAGAATATGATTTAGAATTAATAATCTTTCCAGTTTCTGCACTACATAATCTGATGATTTGATCAGTATTTTTAAAACCATAATCGACAAACAAATTAAAAATCATTACACTGGATAAATTTTTTAATACTTTTTTTAATATTAAAATTTCATCATTAATAATTTGAAAATTAGTGGATTTAAAATTTTCTGCATGTTTTTTTAAAATTAAACTAGATTCACTTAAACGATTTATCGTTTTTGAAAAATTAATTGCAAAATCAGAATCTATCTCCTTGAAAATTGGTAGTATCTTATTACGAATTTTATTTCTCAAATAATCGTTTTTAAAGTTACTAGAATCCTCTCTCCATAAAATATTATTTTCTTTAGCATAATCTTTTAATTGAGATTTACTGAAGGGTATTAAAGGACGAATAACTTTATTGTTAATTGATTTTATCCCTGTAAGACCATCAATTCCTGTTGATCTAGTTAAATTAATAAAAAATGTTTCTATGGAATCGTTTAAATGATGAGCTGTTAGTATAAAATCATAATTATGTAATTCAATTAATTCATAAAACCAATCATACCTCAATTTTCTTGCAGACATTTGAATTGAATGTTTAGGGGTATCAATATTAAAATCCTTTGAATAAAATGGAATTGAACTAGACTTGCATAAATTTTTAACAAATAAATAATCATCATCACTTTCTTTATTTCTTAATTTGAAATTACAATGTGCAACACCTAACTTAAAATTCATTCTATTTAAAAGATCAAAAAGCACCACACTGTCAATTCCTCCGCTAACACAAACCAATAGTTTTTTATCAAATAGAAAGGATAAATTATCATCAATATGTTTTTTAGTTAGTTCTAACATTATTAACAATATTACATTAAAAAAAGTATATAAATTAAGTTAATGATAAAATCATTGCATTCCCTTTTAATAAGCATTCATCGTATTCATTTATTCCTTTTGATTTAGCAGTAATAGCACTACCTACATGAAAAGACAAGTGTTTACTATCAGAATCATATATAAGTGACCTTATAACTACATTAAAATCAAAATTTCCATAAGGATCTATAAAACCAACAGCACCACTGTAAAGCCCTCTTCTTGTTTCCTCTAGGTCATCAATTATTTTCATTGCTTTAACTTTTGGAGCTCCAGTCATACTGCCCATCGGAAAACTACCCTCAATTATTTTGCTAATTTTCAAAGAAGAATCAACTTGAGATTCAATTGTAGAAATCATTTGATGAACTTGTTTAAAAGGATAAACCTCACATAATTCCTTAACATTTACAGAACCTGGTTTTGAAAATCTAGACAAATCATTTCTTACTAAATCTACAATCATTATATTTTCAGACCTTTCTTTTGGATCAAGACTTAAATTATCTTTTAATTTTTTATCAATAACAAAATCTATATCTCTTCTACTTGTACCTTTGATAGGTTGACTAATTAGTTTATTATTATTTCTTTTTAAATATCTTTCTGGAGAAGAGCAAATCAAATGTAATTCTTTGTTTTTAAAATAAACACTCATTGGAGATTTAGATATTTTATTAAGATTTTTATAAACGTAAAGTGGATCTATTTTAGCATCTTCACTAAACCAATCGAAACAAAAATTAGCTTCATACACATCACCTCGGTTAATGTGGTTTTTTAAAATATCTATCTTATTTAAATATTGTTTTTTATTAAGTTTTTGGCTAAGTACTGGAGGATTAAAAGGGTTATTTTCGTTTCCACAATTCAAACTATTAATATAGTTCCAATCTTCAATAATTAAATTAGATTCTAAATACAAAGCTTCAACACAATCATTTTTAATGATCCATATTTTTTTTGGCTGATAAAAATACAGATTCGGTAAGTTAAAGTTATCAGTATTATTACTTTTCAAATTTTCAATCTCGTTCTTTAAATCGTAATTTAAATATCCAAATACCCAATCATCAATTTTTTTTAAGTAATCGTCCAGTTTTTGTGTGGAATTATTTTTTGTAAAAGGCATCTCCGATTCTAATTCAACAGCACATATACACTCATACTCATTAATATTAGAATTATAATTATTTGAATTTAAAAATGAAGAGTAATTAAACTTATTTGACCACTTTAATAATTTATCTCTGAAAAGATCTAAATCTTCAAGTTTAAATTTTTTAGAAAATCTTTTCAATTTTTTTTTCTTCAAATTTACTTAATTGTTTTTTTTAAAATATATTTTGTTTGTTAAATATTTTTATGGACATTTACAATGTGATTAATAATAGATATTTTAATTTTTCTTTAAACGTATCGGCAACTCGTCGTGCCCGCCCTTTTGGGTATATATCTATTTAGGAAACTAGGTGAGTCCAGTTTCATTTCAATTCATTCTTAATTAAAATTTTAAACATCTTGGAAATTACTGTTGCTTCAATGAAGCATATCAAATATTGTGATATTATATCAAAATCTATTAGTTCTTCAGCTAAGACTAGAGGAACAGGAATAGCATTAAGATCACCCGAATACATTAGAAAAAAAATTGAAAATGGTAATGCTGTTATAGCACTTAAAGAAAATGATTTTGCTGGGTTTTGTTATATAGAAATTTGGGGGCACGGAAAATATGTTGCTCATTCAGGACTTATAGTTAATCCGTTATATAGAGGAAAGGGACTTGCAAAAAAAATTAAGAAATTAACATTTGAATATTCAATTAATAAATATCCAAACGCTAAGATATTTGGAATTACTACTGGCTTACCTGTTATGAAAATAAATTATGAATTAGGCTATAAACCAGTAACATTTTCTGAATTAACAAGCGATGAAGAATTTTGGAAAGGATGTCAAACATGTAAAAATTACGATGTTTTAAATAGAACAAATAAATCCATGTGTCTATGCACAGGGATGCTTTACGAACCAAAAAATAAATCATGAAAAAAATAGTACTTGCTTACAGTGGAGGGCTGGACACTTCTTATTGTTTAAAAAAATTATCAATTGATAACGAGGTTCATGCAGTAAATATTAATACAGGTGGTTATACAATTGAAGAATCCAATAAAATTAAAGAAAAAGCTATCAAATTAGGTGCTTATTCATTTACAACTATAGATGCCGTTGATTTATTTTACAATAAAATAATTAAATATCTAGTTTTTGGAAATGTGTTGAGAAATAACACTTATCCTCTTTCTGTAAGTTCTGAAAGAACAATTCAGGCTATGGAAATAGTTAATTATGCTAAAAAAAATAAAGCAACTCATATAGCTCACGGTAGTACAGGAGCAGGAAATGATCAGGTTAGATTTGATACGATATTTCAAATTCTTGCTCCCGAGATAAAAATATTATCTCCAATAAGAGATTTAAAATTAACTAGAGAGGAAGAAATTGATTTTTTAAATCAGCAGGGAATAAAATTATCTTGGGAAAAAGCAAAATATTCAATTAATAAAGGACTCTGGGGAACTAGTGTAGGTGGTGATGAAACTTTGACTTCAGATTTAAAATTACCTAGCACGGCATATCCAGGAAGTTTAAAAAACAAAAGTTCTAAAGAGATAACCCTAACATTTAAAAATGGAGAAATAATTGGGGTAAATGGGGAGAAATATGATTCAGTTACATGTATTGAATTAATTTCAAAACAATGCGACGACTACTGTATTGGAAGAGATATTCATGTTGGTGATAGTATAATTGGAATAAAAGGAAGGGTAGGATTTCAAGCTGGCGGACCTATGTTGATAATAAAATCTCATCATCTTCTTGAAAAACACACATTAACAAAATGGCAACAGTTTCAAAAAGATCAACTTTCTAATTTTTATGGAATGCACTTACACGAGGGTCAATATTTAGATCCTGTTTTAAGAGATATTGAAAGTTTTCTTCAAAGTAGCCAAAGTAATGTAAATGGAGATATTCATGTTACTTTACATCCCTTTAGGTTTGAACTAAATGGAATCTCTTCAAAAAATGACTTAATGAACAGAAAATTCGGAACATATGGTGAGATTAATAATAAATGGTCTGCTGATGATGCAAAAGGCTTTATAAAGATAGTTTCAAATCAAAATAAAATACATCAATATGTCAATAAAAAATAAAATTAAAGCAGGTATAGTTGGAGCATCTGGATACACCGGAGGAGAACTTTTAAGACTATTAGTTAATCATGAGGGTGTTGAGTTAGTATTTGCATACAGTACAACTAATAATGGTAAATTAGTTAGTGATGTTTATACTGATTTAATTGGTGAAATTAATATTGAGTTTACTAATACAGTTAAAGAAAGTGATGTAATTTTTCTTTGCCAGGGTCATGGTAAGTCATACAAGTTTTTATTAGAAAATTCAATTGTTCCAAAAACTAAAATCATTGATTTAAGTCAAGATTTTAGATTAGAGAAATCTATTACAATAGGAAAGAATATAAGAAATTTCACTTATGGGTTACCTGAATTACAGAAAAAACTGATTAAATCCTCAAAAAACATAGCAAACCCTGGATGTTTTGCCACAGCACTACAATTAGCTTTATTACCTTCAATTAATTCAAACATTATAAATGGTGAAATACATTCAAACGCAATTACTGGAAGTACAGGAGCAGGAATAATACCAACTAACACTACTCATTTCAGTTGGAGGAATAATAATGTATCGTCATATAAAGAATTTAATCACCAACATCTTGATGAAATTAAATATTCATTCAACAAAAAATCAATGAATAAATACTATTTAAATTTTATCCCTGTCAGGGGAAGTTTTACCAGAGGTATTTTTTCAACAAGTTATTTTGATTGTGAATCTAAAATAAATGATATTAAGAAAATTTATAATGAATTTTATAACGATCATCCCTTTGTAATCATTTCAGAAAATGAAATCAATTTAAAGCAAGTAATTAATACTAATAAGTGCATTCTTCATCTGTCATTATTAAATGGAAAATTAATAATTACTTCAATTATCGATAATTTATTAAAAGGAGCATCTGGACAAGCCATTCAAAATATGAATTTAATGTTTGGATTAAATGAAACTGAAGGATTAAAGCTAAAATCATCAATCTTTTAATAAATATTAAAATGAAAATAGCAATTATAGGAGCAGGAAATTTAGGAATTAGTATTGCAGATGGATTGTTTATCAATAATATGATTACTGAATTATACTTAACTAAAAATAATATATCCACACTTACAAAATGGAACAAAATCCCTAATGTTTTTGTTACATCTAACAATGGTGAAGCTGCAAAAAATTCTGATATAATTATACTTTGTGTTCAACCCTCACAATTTAAAAATCTTTCTATTTATTTAAAGAAATATTTGAAAGAAAAACATACTATAATATCTACTATTACAGGTTTAACTTTAAATACTCTAAATAATGCTTTTGGAAAAAACAGAAGTATTGTAAGAGCTATGCCAAATACTGCAATATCCGTTGGAAAATCAACAACATGTTTGTGCAGTAACTCATTTGGTAAAACAAAATTAAATTTAGCACAATCAATATTCAACAATCTTGGCGAAAGTTTTATTGTAAAAGAGAAAAACATGCAAGCTGCAACTGTACTTTGTGCTAGTGGAATAGCATTTTGGATGAGATTAATAAGATCTACAGCACAAGGAGGGGTTCAATTAGGATTTGAAAGTAGTGAATCATTAAATATGTCAATTTCAACAGCACTTGGTGCAGTTTCTTTATTAATGAAAAATAATAGTCATCCAGAGGAAGAAATTGACAAAGTTACCACACCAAGTGGATGTACAATTAAAGGATTAATTGAAATGGAGCATCATGGATTAAGTTCAGCCTTAATCAATGGCTTAATATCATCATTTGAAAAA
>PADT01000018.1 GCA_002700465.1 Flavobacteriaceae bacterium
CCCTTCACAATTGATTCATAAACTTTAGTTCTTCCCGCTACATCATCAGATTTAATAGTTAAGATTTCTTGAAGTGTATAAGCGGCTCCATAAGCTTCAAGCGCCCATACCTCCATTTCTCCAAATCTTTGACCTCCAAATTGAGCCTTACCACCAAGTGGTTGTTGAGTAATTAAAGAATATGGCCCAATAGATCTTGAATGCATCTTATCATCAACCATATGACCTAACTTAAGCATATATATTACCCCTACAGTTGCTGGTTGATCAAATCTTTTACCAGTTCCACCATCATATAAGTGAGTGTGTCCAAATTGAGGAACTCCTGCTTCTTCAGTTAATTCATTAATTTGATCTAAGGTAGCACCATCAAAAATTGGAGTTGAGAATTTTCTTCCCAATTTTTGACCAGCCCAACCTAAAACAGTTTCATAAATTTGACCAATATTCATTCGAGATGGTACACCAAGTGGATTTAAAACAATATCTACTGGTGTTCCGTCTTCTAAGAAAGGCATGTCTTCTTGTCTAACAATTCTAGCAACAATACCCTTGTTACCATGTCTACCTGCCATTTTATCACCAACTTTAAGTTTTCTTTTCTTAGCTATATATACTTTAGCTAACTTTAAAATTCCTGGTGGCAGTTCGTCTCCAACAGAAATAGTGAATTTCTCTCTTCTTAGCATTCCTTGAAGATCGTTTTCTTTTATTTTATAATTGTGTAAAAGAGTCAAAACTAAAGAGTTTACTTTTTTATCTACTGTCCATTGACCTGAGACTAAGTGAGTATATTCTTCGACTTGATTTAACATTTTTAGAGAGTATTTTTTACCCTTAGGCAAAACTTCTTCTTCAAGATCATTAAAAACACCTTGACAAGTTTTACCACCTAAAATATTATATAACTTCTCAATTAATGATTTTTTAAGTTCTTCGAATTTAACGTCATAAGCCTTTCCTAATTCAATTAAAAGATCTTTATCCTCAGATCTTTTTCTCTTATCTTTAATTGGCCTTGTAAATAATTTTTTATTTACAACTATACCGTTAAGAGATGGAGGCGCTTTTAATGAAGCATCTTTGACATCACCAGCTTTATCTCCAAAAATAGCTCTTAATAATTTTTCTTCAGGTGTTGGGTCAGATTCACCTTTAGGAGTGATTTTACCAATTAAAATATCTCCAGGTTTAACTTCAGCTCCAACCCTTATCATTCCATTCTCGTCTAAATCAGAAGTTGCCTCTTCACTTACATTTGGAATATCATTTGTAAGTTCTTCCATACCTAATTTAGTATCTCTTACATCAATGGAATACTCGTCAATATGTAACGAAGTAAAAACATCATCTCTAACAACTTTTTCTGAAATTACGATAGCATCTTCAAAATTATATCCTTTCCATGGCATGAATGCAACTTTTAAATTTCTTCCTAAAGCTAATTCACCATTTTGAGTAGCATAACCTTCACATAACACTTGACCTTTTTTAACTTTATCACCTTTAACAACAATTGGTTTTAAGTTAATACAAGTACCTTGATTAGTTTTTCTAAATTTGACTAAAGAGTATGTTTTTTCATCGTTATCAAAACTAGTTAGTTTTTGTTCTTCGTTAAGACTATACTTTATAGTAATTTTCTGAGAATCTACATAAATAACCTTTCCGTCAAAATCAGCATTTATTAAAACTCTAGAATCAGATGCAACTTGTCTTTCTAATCCAGTACCAACAATTGGGGATTCTGGTCTTAACAAAGGAACAGATTGTCTCATCATATTTGATCCCATCAATGCTCTATTAGCGTCATCATGTTCTAAAAAAGGAATAAGAGATGCAGAAATAGATGCAATTTGGTTAGGTGCTACGTCTGTATAATTAACTTCAGAAGGATCTATAACAGGATAGTCTGCTTCTTGTCTAGCAATAACCTTTTCAGAAAGAATTTTACCATCCTTATCTTTTGGAATATTTGCTTGCGCAATTAACATACCCTCTTCTTCTTCAGCACTTAAATATCGATGATTTTTTAAATCAACAACTCCATTTTCTACTTTTCTGTAAGGAGTTTCTATAAAACCTAAATTATTGACTTTGGCAAAAACACCAAGTGAAGAAATTAATCCAATATTTGGACCTTCCGGGGTCTCTATAGGACATAACCTTCCATAATGAGTATAATGAACATCTCGAACTTCAAAACCTGCTCTTTCTCTAGATAGTCCACCAGGACCTAAAGCAGATAATCTTCTTTTATGAGTTATTTCAGCTAATGGATTGGTTTGATCCATAAATTGAGATAACTGGTTAGTTCCAAAAAATGAATTAATTACAGAAGATAAAGTCTTAGCATTAATTAAATCTATTGGTGTAAAAACTTCATTATCTCTAACATTCATTCTTTCTCTAATAGTTCTAGCCATTCTAGAAAGACCAACACCAAATTGAGACGATAATTGTTCACCTACTGTTCTAACTCTTCTGTTAGAAAGGTGGTCAATATCATCAATTTCAGCTTTAGAATTAATTAACTCGATTAAATATTTTATAATAGTTATAATATCTTCTTTAGTTAAAACTAGCATCTCCATATCAATATCAAGACCTAATTTTTTATTCATTCTATATCTACCCACTTCCCCCAAATTATATCTTTGATCGGAGAAAAATAATTTATCAATTATTCCTCTGGCTGTCTCCTCATCAGGCGGTTCAGCATTTCTTAATTGTCTATAAATATGCTCAACTGCTTCCTTTTCAGAATTTGTAGGATCTTTTTGAAGAGTATTATGAATTATCGCATAGTCAGAAAGTTGACCATCAACTTTATGTAACAATACTGTTTGAGTATTTGTTGCTAAAATCTCTTCAATATTTTCTTTATCAATTATTGTCTCTCTATCTAATATTATTTCATTTCTTTCAATAGAAACAACTTCACCTGTATCTTCATCCACAAAATCTTCAAACCATGAATTTAAAACTCTAGCTGCTAGCTTTCTTCCTAAACACTTTTTTAATCCAGATTTTGATACTTTAACTTCTTCAGCTAAATCAAAGATTTCTAAAATATCCTTATCTCTTTCAAATCCAATAGCTCTTAAAAGAGTAGTAACAGGTAACTTTTTCTTTCTGTCTATATAAGCATACATCACACTATTAATGTCGGTAGCAAATTCAATCCATGAACCTTTAAAAGGAATAACTCTAGCAGAGTATAACTTAGTACCATTAGCATGAAAAGACTGACCAAAAAAGACACCAGGAGATCGATGTAACTGTGAAACAACTACCCTTTCGGCACCATTAATAATAAAAGTTCCACTAGGGGTCATGTAAGGAATTACACCTAAATAAACATCCTGAACTATCGTTTCAAAATCTTCATGTTCTTCGTCTGTACAATAAAGTTTTAACCTCGCTTTTAAGGGAACACAATGTGTTAATCCTCTCTCAATACACTCTTGAATTGAATATCTTGGGGGATCTACAAAATAATCTAAAAACTCTAAAACGAATTGATTTCGAGAATCTGAAATTGGAAAATTTTCCATGAAGGTATTAAATAACCCTTCATCAGTTCTTTCGTCAGATTTAGTCTCTAGTTGAAAAAAATCGCTAAATGATTTTATCTGAATATCAAGAAAATCTGGATAGTCAGGGATATCTGTAGCTGATGCAAAATTTAATCTATTAATAGTACTATACATTTAAAACAATTTAGGTTAAAGAACATAAAAAAATAGTGCTTTGGGCATAGCCCAAAGCTTAAAACTTAAACTAAAGTTGAATTAATTATTTTAATTCAACTTCAGCACCAGCTTCTTCAAGTGATTTCTTAAAGCCTTCAGCTTCGTCTTTTGAAACTGCTTCTTTAATATTACTTGGAGCATTGTCAACTAATTCTTTAGCTTCTTTCAAACCTAAACCAGTTAATTCTTTAACAAGCTTAACTACAGCTAGTTTAGAACCACCTGCTGCGTTTAAAACAACATCAAATTCTGTTTTTTCTTCAGCCGCTTCAGCGTCTCCACCTGCTGCTGGACCTGCTACAGCTACTGCTGCTGCTGCTGGTTCAATTCCGTATTCTTCTTTAAGGATGTCAGCTAACTCATTAACTTCTTTTACTGTTAGGTTAACTAATTGTTCCGCAAAATCTTTTAAATCTGCCATTTTTTAAATATTTATTATTGTTATTATTAATTTTCGTTTTTTTCTGAAAGTGTTTTTAAAACTCCCGATAATATTGATCCACTTGATTGTAAAGCGGATATAACATTTTTAGCTGGTGATTGTAATATGGTAATTACTTCTCCAATTAATTCCTCTTTGGATTTAATATTAGCTAAAAACTCAACCTGATCATCACCAAAATAGACAGAGTCCTCAATTGAAGCTCCTTTAAGTACTGGTTTGTCAGATTTTTTTCTAAATTGTTTTATCAATTTAGCAGGTGTATTCCCAACTTCTGAATACATTAAAGCTGTATTACCAACTAACACTTCATTTAGATTTCCAAAGTCTCTTTCAGAGGATTCCATTGCTTTTGACAACAAAGTATTTTTAACAACTGAAAGTTTTATACCTGCTTTAAAACATGCTCTTCTTAAATTGCTTGTTTCATTGGCATTTAGACCGGAAATATCTGTCATGTAAACATTAGTATTTTCTGCTAATTCAGCAGTCAGGTTTTTTATCACATTAGATTTTTCTTCTCTTGTCATTTTATTTTATTTTACTAAATATTAGTATCAATATTAATCCCTGGACTCATAGTACTAGACATAGAAATACTTTTAACATAAGTTCCTTTAGAAGAACTCGGCTTGAGCTTAATTATATTTTGCATTAATTCAAGAGAGTTTCCATAAATTTTGTCAGCATCAAAAGAAGTTTTACCAATTGAAGCATGAATAATACCAGTTTTATCAACCTTAAAATCAATTTTACCAGATTTTACATCATTAACTGCTTTGGCAATATCCATTGTTACGGTTCCTGTTTTTGGATTTGGCATTAAACCTCTAGGACCTAGTATTCTACCTAAAGGACCTAACTTACCCATAACACTAGGCATAGTAATTATTACATCTACATTTGTCCACCCATCTTTAATTTTTTGAAGGTACTCGTCTAGACCAACAAAGTCAGCACCAGCTTCTGTAGCTTCTTTCTCTTTATCAGGTGTTACTAAAGCCAAAACCTTTACATCTTTTCCCGTACCATTAGGAAGAGTAACAATTCCTCGAACGTTTTGATCAGCTTTTCTAGGATCAACTCCTAACCTTACTGCCAAATCGATTGAAGAATCAAAGTTAACATTGGAAATTTCTTTTATAACAGAAGAAGCTTCTTCCAAAGAATATGTTTTTGAATTATCATATTTAGATAGAGCGTCTTTACGTTTTTTTGTAATTTTTGTCATAATCTTATTTTATTAAAAATTAAAAAGGAGCTTGACCTTTGACTTTAATACCCATTGATCTGGCAGTACCAGCTACCATTTTCATAGCAGATTCAACAGTAAAAGCATTTAAGTCAACCATTTTATCTTCGGAAATAGCTTTAACTTGATCCCAAGATACCGTAGCAACTTTACTACGATTTGGTTCTCCAGATCCCTTTTTAATTTTAGCTGCTTCCAAAAGCTGAACGGCTGCTGGTGGAGTTTTAACAACAAATTCAAAAGATTTATCCATAAAAACTGTAATTGCCACGGGCAATATTTTACCAGGTTTGTCTTGAGTTCTTGAGTTAAATTGCTTACAAAACTCCATAATATTAACACCAGCTGCCCCTAATGCAGGGCCAACGGGTGGTGATGGATTTGCAGCACCTCCTCTAATTTGTAATTTTAGTACTTTGTGTATTTCTTTAGCCATTATTAATATTTATTATCTCTTAAACAATTGGAAGCTATCTAAGAAATGATTTATATGTAACATTTATATTTTCTCTACTTGCATATATGAAAGTTCAAGTGGAGTTTTTCTTCCGAATATCTTCACCATTACTTCTAACTTTCTTTTTTCTTGATTTACTTTTTCAATAGCTCCATTAAAACCATTAAAAGGTCCATCAATTACTTTAATATTTTCACCGATTTCAAATGGAATCGATATACTTTCACTTTCAGTTGACAATTCATCAACCTTTCCTAACATTCTATTTACTTCAGCAGTTCTTAATGGAATTGGATCACCGCCTTTAGTTTCACCTAAAAAACCAATTACGTTAGGAAGTGCCTTGATAATATGAGGAATTTCACCAGTTAAATTAGCTTTAATCATTATATATCCAGGGAAATAAACTTTTTCTTTATTAATTTTTTTTCCTTTTCTAATTTGAACAACTTTTTGAGTTGGCACCAATATATCCTCAACAAAATCCTTAAATCCTAAACGGTTTATTTCAGATTCCATGTAATCACGAATTTTATTTTCTTGACCACTAACAGCTCTAACAACATACCACTTTTTTAAATCTACAATTTCTTCAGACATAATTTAATTTATAAAATCAAAATAAAATTTAATAATTTGTGATAAAATACTATCAGCAACCCAAATCAATGCAGCAAATATTATTGAAAATAAAAGCACTACAACAGTAAGATTAGATAGTTCGGGAAGAGCAGTCCATGAAACATGTTCCTTTAACTCTGAAAAAGACTCCTTTATATATGAAACTATATTCATAACTCTTAATTTGCACGGGTTGAGAGGCTCGAACTCCCGACACCTGGTTTTGGAGACCAGTGCTCTACCAACTGAGCTAAACCCGTCTCTCCGTTTATGATGTAATTAAACACCAAAGATTTATAGCCACAAAAGGCATCCACTTTAAGTAGATACCTTTTACGGATTAATTAATATTATATTATAAAATTTTAGTAACCTGACCAGCACCTACAGTTCTACCACCTTCTCTAATAGCGAATCTTAATCCAACGCTACACGCGATAGGAGAAATAAGCTCAACAGTGATTGTTAAGTTATCTCCAGGCATTACCATTTCTACTCCTTTAGGAAGAACAATATTTCCAGTTACGTCAGTTGTTCTTACATAAAATTGTGGTCTATAGTTATTATGAAATGGAGTGTGTCTTCCACCCTCTTCTTTCTTTAATATATATACTTCAGCTTCAAATTTGTCATGTGGTTTTACTGAACCTGGCTTACATATTACCATTCCTCTTGAGATATCAGTTTTTTCAACACCTCTTAATAGGATACCAACGTTATCACCAGCTTCTCCTCTGTCTAAAATTTTTCTAAACATTTCAACACCAGTAACAGTAGAAGATAATTTTTCAGCACCCATACCAATGATATCAACCGCATCACCTGTATTAGCTACACCAGTTTCAATTCTTCCAGTTGCAACAGTACCTCTACCTGTTATAGAAAATACATCTTCAACAGGCATTAAAAAATCTTTATCAACCTCTCTAGTAGGAAGTTCAATCCAACTATCAACAGATTCCATTAAAGTCATAACAGTATCAACCCATTTCTGTTCTCCATTTAAAGCTCCAAGTGCAGATCCTAAAATTACTGGTCCATTGTCACCATCGTATTCATAGAAGTTTAATAAATCTCTAACTTCCATTTCAACAAGTTCTAATAGTTCTTCATCATCAACTTGGTCTGCTTTGTTTAAGAAAACAACAATTCTAGGAATACCAACTTGTCTTCCTAAAAGTATATGTTCTCTAGTTTGAGGCATTGGTCCGTCAGAAGCTGCAACTACAAGAATTGCACCATCCATTTGAGCGGCACCTGTTACCATGTTTTTCACATAATCCGCGTGACCAGGACAGTCAACGTGCGCGTAATGACGATTTGCTGTTTGGTACTCAACGTGAGAAGTGTTAATTGTTATCCCTCTTTCTTTTTCTTCAGGAGCGTTGTCAATTTGGTCAAAGCTTCTTACTTCAGATAATCCTGCATCAGCTAATACTTTTGTAATAGCAGCAGTTAGGGTAGTTTTTCCGTGATCTACGTGTCCAATTGTCCCTATATTTAAATGGGGTTTCGAACGATCAAATGTTTCCTTAGCCATATGATATAATGTTTTATTACTTTTAAAATGCGTGCAAATATATAAATTTTATCTTAAAATATTAAATGTTTTAATTTTTTTTTCGTAAAGAAATTAGAAAATCTAAACGTAAAAGTTTAAAATGTAAAAAAAATAAGTTAGTTCTGTTTTTTTACAACAAATAATCCTGAATTAATATCGCTAATAATTATGTTTCCACTTTTGAAATAAGGATAAACACTCCATGCACCATTAAAAGCTTCACTATTACCTTTTTTTCCACTATGGTCACCACCTGGATCTTGATTTTTTATCGTATTTAATTTTGGTAATCCATGATCATGATCACTGTGATCATGAAACGTATTAAAAAATCCTAATTCAGAAATACTTTTTTGATCAATATTTAAAACATCCAAAACTCTTAAACCAGCGGTGTAGCTCGCTAGAAAAAATTCAGTTCCTTTGACATATCCGTTGTGATCAATAGCTTTAGTTTCTGCTTCATAATTATGATGCAAAACTGGATTATCTAAATCACTTAAATCTATTATTACTGTTCTTGTTTTGGCATCAGCTTTTAATTCATAATTTGAATCAAGTTCATCTAATTCATCTCCAAGTAAGGCATACTTATGATCGTCTGTAAGCCATGACTGATGAGTATACTGATGATCATATAAAAAAGTACTAATAAGCTTTGGCTCTAATTTATTTGTAACATCAATAATATCCACTCTATTTTCATTGCTTCCAAAATAAATTTCTTTACCAACATGATCTGTATCTGGACCCTTGTATATTACGATTTGTGCATCATGACTATAGCCAAATTCGGGCGCTTCAAGTTCTGATGTTGGAGCTAATGGATTTGATAAATTAAAAGCATAAATACCTTTATTTCCTGCACCAGCAATATAAGCATATCCGCTTTCTTCGTTAATTGCAATATTATGTGCATTTCCAAATGAATTATCAATATAATCAGCCGAAAAAACTTGCTTTGATTCGACTCCTCTCAACTTTGTTAAGTTAAAAACCTGTAAACCATGTTCTTGGGCTTCACTAACAATATAGACATGATCATTGTAAACTTTCATATCTCTCCATGAACTATCAACTGTAGAAGTTGGAAGTTTACCAAGATAAATAGGAGATGTAGAATCAGTAATATCAATAAAAGCGGTACCATTATTTATACCCATAATTGCATATTCTCTTCCAGTTGTAGAATCTGTCCAACCCCAGCAATCATTACCAGCATTTGCATCCATTTCTTCGAGAGTTATGTGGCCCATTAAATCATAATTAAGACAAGAATATTCATAGTCAGTTCCAGGAATTTTAGCATAACCATCAATGCAAGTTGCTAATGGAGAATCAACTACCTTACTGTCGTCATAATCTTCGTATTGGCAGGAGACTAATAATGATAAACATAAAATTGAAATGCATTTTTTCATCTTGTAAATTTAATAATTTTAATTCAAGGTTAATTTAACAAATTTTATACCAGAAAACTTTATGTTTGCAGAAATATGTTTTTTAAGATCTTAAATGATGAATAAAGGACAAAAATAAAATTCAAAGTAGATATTTCTGCTTTTATGCCTATGAAATTTAACGACCTCGGCTTAATGCCTTCACTTTTAAAAGCAGTCAACGATAAAGGATACACTGACCCATCACCAATTCAAGAAAAAGCAATTCCACTAATTCTCAAAAGAAAAGATGTTTTAGCATCAGCGCAAACAGGAACGGGAAAAACAGCTGGTTTCACACTACCATTATTACAGATCCTTTCAAAACAATCAAACTCGAATCATAGAAAAATTCGAGCATTAATATTAACTCCTACCAGAGAACTTGCAGCTCAAATTTATGATAATGTTGTAGAATACAGTAATTATCTGCAATTAAGATCTACTGTGATTTTTGGAGGAGTTAATCAAAAACCACAAGTTTCTAAAATAAGAAACGGTATTGATATTTTAATCGCAACACCTGGCCGTTTATTGGATCTTGAAAATCAACGATTATTATCCTTACGAAATATAGAAATATTAGTTTTAGACGAAGCTGACAGAATGTTGGACATGGGTTTTCAAAGAGACATTAATAAAATAATGAACTTATTACCAAGCAAAAGACAAAACCTGCTTTTTTCTGCAACCTTTTCTAAAGAAATTAAAAGATTAGCAAAGGGAATTTTAAATAATCCCGTAATGGTAGAAACTTCTCCTCAAAATACAACGGTTGAAGCTATTATTCAATATGTATATAAAGTAGATAAGAGTAAAAAATCCAGTCTTATAATTCAGCTAATAAAAGAGGGGAATTGGAAACAAGTTTTAGTTTTTACAAGAACAAAACACGGCGCAAATAATCTTTGTAAAAAAATGATTAAAGCAGACATATCTGCTGCTGCAATTCACGGAAACAAAAGCCAAGGAGCAAGAACAAGGGCATTGGCTGGCTTTAAGGATGGTACTGTGGAAATACTAGTTGCAACAGATATTGCGGCAAGAGGATTAGATATTCCATTGTTGCCACATGTAATAAATTTTGAACTTCCCAATATTCCCGAGGATTATGTGCATAGAATTGGAAGAACTGGTAGAGCTGGAGCAAAAGGTGAAGCTATTTCACTTGTTTGTGTTGACGAAAAACAATATCTAAAAGATATTGAAAAACTGGTCAATTTGAGAATTCCTTCAAAAATCAAACAAGGATTTGAACCTGACCCAAATGCAGTTCCAGAACCTACTAAACAAAAAAACAGAAATAACTTTAACAGAAATAAAGGAAGGTCAAACCGAAATAAAAAAAGAAACAATTATAGAAAATAGAAAAAGCTCAAGAATAATGACCATAGAACTCTTGAACTTTTAATACATGTTGATTGGGAAATCAACTTTGCGAATGTATAATTAATAATTGAAATAAGAGGTTTTTATTTTAAATAAAAAAATACACAATTAATCCTCCGATTACTAACCCTTTAATAAAAGAAATCCAATAAGCCTGGTAATTGGAAAATCCCCAGCTTTTTAAAGTTCTTTCTACTTGCTTTTTATGCCAATTGATCATTATAAAAATAATTTTAAATTAATATTTTATACTATTTAAAATCACCTCCATTTACCACTGTCCAATTATCAAGTGATTTAAAATACTTCTTAATAACAGTATTCACTTTTTCAACTGTTAACGCACTAACCTGAGATTCAAGTGCAGCATAAAAAGTCATATCTCTTTCAAAATAAAGATTATTGTTTATTAATGATGATAACTCATTATCTTTTGCTCTGGAAACTGATTGTCCTTGAACCCAGCCGTTGACTGCACTATCCAATTCTTCTTGAGTGATACCATCTTTAATAAAACGTTCTAGCTCTTCTTTAAAACCAATTTGAACCTTCTCAGCATTCATAGGCGCATAAATAGCATAGATGATCAAAGCCGAGTTTTTATCATCAGGATCACTGTCAATACTCACCTGAGCACCAGCACCATAACTCACACCATCTTGCTGTCTTAAACGTGTAGCAACTCTAGAATTCAAAAATCCACCTCCAAAAATAATTCCAGCAACTTGAAGTGCAGCGTTATCCTCATCAGTTTCTGTTGTTTTAGCAGATAACATACCTACAGTAAAGGCATTTTTCTTATCGGGTGTAATAATATTTTCGTTAGCAGCAATATTTTGTTTAAATGGATTTTCAATTACTGAAAATGGTTTGTCAGATTTAAAATCAGAAAAATTATCCTCAAAATAAGTTTTAACCATATCGACATCCATACTTCCAATAGCTACTAAAGAAGCTTTATTCGCAACACCATAATACTCTTCATAAAAAGATTGAATACTCTCAATACTCACCTCATTAATCATTACAATTTGTTCCTCAATATTAGGACTGTAATTAGGATGACCTTTGGAGTAAAACTGATTAATTTCACGCATACGTTGAACCGCTACAAATTGAGGGTCTGAAGCACTGCTTTCCAAGCCAGCCAAACGTTGAGTTTTAATTTTGTCCAGTTCACTAATTTCGAATTTTGGATTTTTAAGCATGTCTGTCATAATTTCAAGAGCAGCAGGTAAGTGTTCTTTAGTTGATGAAATATTAGCATAAACCCTTCCATTACTTCCACTGAAACCAACAGACGAACTAATAGCACTCAACTCATCTTCAATATCTTGACGTGATCGTGATTGTGTTCCTTTGTTAAGCAAGTTCGCCACAAATCCTGCTGTCATTCCTTTATTCATATAGTCATCAACAGTTCCCGTTCTCATAGCAAATGATAAGTTTACTGTTTCGCCACGATTAGCTTTATTTATAAATCCAAATTCAATACCAGATTTTGGCAAAACTCCGCTGTCTAAACGGTTTTGAATATTGTCATAATTAACGTCAAAATCTTCACCGACATCCATAGCCACTTTACCTTTGTAGCTTGCTACCATTTCAGCCAAACCTTCTGTGTGTAAAATCTCAACACGTTCGGGCTTGGAAGTTGGAATAAAGTTACCGATGGTACGATTAGTTGGAATAAAATATTTCTGAACTGCCGCATTGACTTGCTCCAAAGTCGTATTTTCAATACGATCTCTGTGAATGAATGCCAAGCGCCAATCTCCTGCACCAATGAATTCACTCATATAAGTTCCCATATATCCAGAGTTTCGACTAAGCTGATCTAGTTGCTTCATGATATTTGCACGAGCACGCTTCAATTCGTCCGTAGTAATTGGGTTGTCTTTTAAATCATCCAATACACTTAATAAGGTTTTTTCTGCATCAGGAAGTGATTTTTCAGATGGGACACTAACGTTAAAATTAATATATCCTGGTTCTTTAGTAAAAGGATTCGATGCATATACACTAGAAGCCATTTGTGTTTCTACCAAAGCTTTATAAAGTCTTCCAGACGGGGCATCGTTTAAAACGTTTTGAGCCAATGTTAAAGCTGAATAATCTGCATCTGATCCTGCTGGAGAATGGTATAATGCCATCAACAATTGCAAGTCACCTACTCTATTTAATTCAACACGCTTTTCACCATCTTGAGCTGGCTCTACAGTTGGTACTTCAGTGAGCTTTACAGATGGATTCTTCAAAGGGCCAAAATATTTCTCAACTAATTCCAAAGTACGTTTGTCATCAATCTTTCCTGTAATCATCAATACAGCATTATCAGGTCGGTAATATTTCTTATAAAATGCTTTCAGGTTTGCAATCGGTACACGCTCAATATCGGAACGATTACCAATGGTTGAATTTCCATAATTATGCCACATATAAGCTGCACGAATTACTTTTTGAGAAAGTGTTCTGGAAGGTGAATTTTCTCCGCTTTCAAACTCGTTACGTACTACGCTAAATTCTGATTCAAGATCTTTCTTTGCTATATAGGAATTCATCATTCTATCAGACTCCAGGTCTAGTGCCCATTCCA
>PADT01000019.1 GCA_002700465.1 Flavobacteriaceae bacterium
TGTGAGAAATTAATACTAGTAGCTAAAATTGCTATCAAAATAAGCATTCCTTTAAAATTTTTCATTTAATTAAATTTTTTAAAATTATTGCATTTTTATCTATACAATGTCTTTGTCCTTTTTCATCATTAATTAGGTTACCTAATTTACTATCACATTTCGTGCAAAACAGTTCGGTTTTGTATTTGTTATTTTTTGAATTAGTATCATTTTCATAAATGTTTTCAAAAGTTTTTACTTTTTTTTCAATTGAATTATTAAAATCTTTACTGTTATTATTTTCGTAAAAAAGTTCATTTTCTTTATATAAGGACGAACCACATTTTAAACAAACGTATGTATTGTTCTCTTTAGAATTATTATTATCATTTCTGGAAATGTTTTCACAACCCTGGTTGATAATTAATATTATAAATAAAATCGAAAACCTCATATCTTTTCAAGTGCGAAATTAATTATTAATTTTAATATAATCATATCTCAATTAACTATATTGCATTTCATTCTTAATAATGACAAATAAAAAATATAAAAAAGGCGACATAAAATTACTTAACGCATGGGCTATTTATGATTGGGCTAATTCTGCTTATCCATTAGTTATTTCCTCTGCCGTTTTTCCAATATATTATGGGGCACTATTTTTTGATGATTTATATATAGAACTTTTAGGATTTAATTTTAAGAATACTGCTTTAATTAGTTTTTTGACTGCTTTTGCATTTGTAATATTATCATTTATTACTCCACTTTTATCTGGAATTGCTGATTATATGGGTAATAAAAAAACTTTTTTAAAAATATTTTGTTATGTTGGGTCGCTTTCTTGTATTGGCCTTTACTGGTTTGACCTCACTAATATATATATATTGGATTATGTTTTTATTTTCTGGCTTTAATTTCTTTTTGGGCTAGTTTAGTTTTTTATAATTCATATCTCCCAGATATTGCACATAAAGATCAACAAGATTTTATTAGTGCTAAAGGATATGCATTAGGTTATTTTGGAAGTGTTTTACTATTAATATTTGATCTTGCGATGGTAATGTATCCAGCAAATTTCGGAATAAGCGGAGAAAATCCTGAATTACTTGCTATGAGATATTCATTTATTTCTGTAGGTATATGGTGGATATCATTTAGTCAATACACATTTTATTTTTTACCTGATCAAAATGAAAAGAAAAAAATTATTAAAGATGTGATTTGGAACGGATTTAGAGAATTAAATGAAGTTTGGAATGAATTAAAAAAAATAATTTTAATAAAGAAATATCTAATAGCTTTTTTTATTTACAGTTCTGCTCTTCAAACTGTACTTTTAATTGCAGCTTATTTTGGTGAACAGGAAATAAATTGGCCAAAAGATGAAAAAACCATTGGATTAATAGTCAGTATTTTATTAATTCAATTAATTGCAATGTTTGGAGCAATAATGACTTCAAAATTATCTGAAAAATTCGGAAATATACACACTCTAATTTTATTAAATATTATTTGGGCTTTATTATGTGTTGGGGGGTATTTCATTACCGAACCTATTGAATTTTATATAGCTGCTGCTTTTGTAGGGCTTGTAATGGGTGGTATACAAGCCTTGTCTAGGTCTACCTTTTCAAAAATGATTCCTAATACAGAGAATACTACATCGTATTTTAGTTTTTATGATGTTTCTCAAAAGGTTAGTATCGTTTTTGGAATGACACTATTTGCTTTTGTAGATCAAATTACAGGAAGTATGAGAACTTCTATTTTAGTTTTTATATTTATTTTCTTACTTGGTGCATTTCTTTTAAAAAGAATTAAGATCAAGAATTATTAAATCTTTATGGCATGAAACTTGAAATATTTATTAATATAATAAATGTTTTATGTTGATTTTGTTTAAATCAGATATAGAGTTCTTTTTTTGAAATTAAACAACATGACACATTGGCCTAATTGTAGTTTATGTCTAAAACTAAAATACTTAATCTTGACATGATGTCACTTCAAAATATTGATGAGGATTCAGATTTAATTCCTTTAATGACATCTGATGATGAAGAAGCTATTTCTAAAGAATCACTGCCTGAAAAATTACCTATTTTACCATTAAAAAATACTGTAATGTTCCCAGGTGTGGTTATTCCAATAACAGCATCTAGAGATAAATCAATTAAATTAATTAAGGATGCTAATGCTAATGATAAATTAATTGGTGTTGTTTCTCAAATTGATCCAAAAATTCAATCTCCTACATTAAATGATATACATCCAACTGGAACAGTTGCTAAAATATTGAGAGTATTAAAAATGCCTGATGGTAATGTTACGGTTATTATTCAAGGAAAGAAAAGATTTTCAATTGAACAGATCATTTCAGAAGAACCATATATCATTGCTAATGTTAAAGAAATAGTAGAATTAAAACCTGAAAAAAACAATAAAGAGTTTACGGCTACTATAGAATCTATTAAAGATATAGCTCTAAAAATTATTGACGAGAATCCAAACATTCCTAGTGAAGCTTCATTTGCAATAAAAAATATTCAAAGCGATTCTTTCTTGGTGAATTTTGTTTGTTCTAATATGAATTTATCTGTAAAGGAAAAATATGAAATATTAAACACAAGTGATTTAAATAAAAGAGCTCTCATGTGTTTAAAACAAATGAACATTGAATTACAAAGATTATCATTAAAAAATGACATTCAATCTAAAGTAAGGTCAGATTTAGATCAACAACAAAGAGAGTATTTTTTACATCAGCAATTAAAGACTATTCAAGAAGAGTTAGGTGGTGTTTCTTATGATGAAGAAGTAAATGAAATGAGAATCAAGGCTGCTAAAAAAAAGTGGTCAAAAGAAATTAACGATCACTTTAAAAAAGAATTATCTAAACTTCAAAGAATGAATCCTCAGGTTGCAGAGTATTCAATACAGAGAAATTATTTAGATACTTACTTAGAACTTCCGTGGAACGAATTTTCTAAAGATAATTTTGATTTAAAAAGAGCAACTAAAATTTTGGATAGAGATCATTATGGATTGAAAGATGTAAAAAAAAGAATTATTGAGCACATAGCTGTTTTAAAATTAAGAAACGATATGAAATCTCCAATTCTTTGTTTTAATGGACCTCCTGGAGTTGGTAAAACATCGTTAGGTAAATCAATAGCTGAGGCTCTTGGAAGAGAATATGTAAGAATTTCTTTAGGTGGCCTTAGAGATGAATCTGAAATAAGAGGACACAGAAAGACTTACATTGGAGCAATGCCAGGAAGGATCATTCAAAGTTTAAAAAAAGCAAAAACATCTAATCCAGTTTTTGTTTTAGATGAAATAGATAAGCTTTCTGTGGGAAATCAAGGCGATCCTTCTTCAGCAATGCTAGAAGTTTTAGACCCTGAACAAAACACCTCTTTTTACGATAATTTTATTGAGTCAGGATTTGATTTGTCTAAAGTAATGTTTATTGCAACATCAAATAATATTGCAAACGTACAGCCTGCCCTTAGAGATAGAATGGAAATAGTACATGTGTCAGGTTACACACTAGAAGAAAAATATAATATTGCTAAAAAACATTTAATTCCAAAACAAATCAATGAGCATGGTCTTTCAAAAAATATTATAAAAATTAATAAGCAATCAACTGAAAAAATTATTGAAGGTTACACAAGAGAATCGGGTGTTAGAGGTTTAGAAAAACAAATTGCAAAAATAATTAGAAATGTTGCCAAGTGTATTGCGATGGAAGAAGATTATTCGTCTAACTTAAACTTAGATAATATTAATAAAATTTTAGGAGTGTCAATTTCTAAAGATCAATATGAAAATAATGAAGTTGCAGGAGTAGTAACTGGTTTAGCTTGGACTCAATTTGGTGGAGATATTTTATTTATCGAATCAGCACTTTCTAAGGGCAAAGGAAATTTATCGATAACTGGTAATCTTGGTAAAGTGATGAAAGAGTCTGCAACTATAGCTTTAGAATATATTAAATCTAATTCCGACGATTTGTCCATTAAGTTGGAAACTCTTACAAAGCATAACATTCATATTCATGTTCCAGAGGGTGCAACTCCGAAGGATGGACCTAGTGCAGGTATAACAATGCTAACATCACTTGTTTCACTTTTTACACAAAAAAGAGTTAAATCAAAACTTGCTATGACAGGTGAGATTACTTTAAGAGGAAAAGTTTTACCTGTAGGCGGAATTAAAGAAAAAATTTTAGCTGCTAAAAGAGCAAAGATTAAAGAAATTATTTTGTGTAAAGACAATAAGAAAAATATTGATGAAATCGATTCTAGCTATTTAAAAGGATTAACTTTTCATTATGTTTCAAATATGAAGCAAGTTTTAGATATTGCAATTACAAATCAAAATGTTAAGAATTTTAAGAATTTAGATGTCAAATAAAATTATAATAGCAATTGACGGCACATCCTCTACTGGTAAAAGTAGTTTAGCTAAGAGAATATCTAAAAAGTTAAACTATTTGTATATTGACTCAGGTGCTATGTATAGAGCATTAACTTATTATGCTATTCAGAAGAATTTTATTTCTAAGAATCATTTTGATAAAACTAAACTTATAAATGACATTCCTAATATTTATATCGATTTTAAAAACAACCCAATAAATAATAATTTTGAAGTTCATCTAAATGGAATTTCATATGAAAAAAATATTAGGTCTTTAGATGTATCAAACTTAGTGAGTGAAATAGCTACAGTTAATGAGTTAAGACAGCAGATGGTTCGTGTTCAGCATACTCTTGGACTAAATAAAGGAGTAATAATGGATGGAAGAGATATTGGTACAGTTGTTTTTCCAAAAGCAGAATTAAAATTTTTTCTTGAAGCAACGATGGAGCTTAGAGCTAAAAGACGTTTTGATGAGTTATTTTTAAATGACAAAAACATTACTTACAGTGAGGTTTTAAAAAATATAAAATTAAGAGACAACCAGGATGCGAACAGAAAACATTCTCCACTAAAAAAAGCTGAAGATGCTTTACTTATTAATACTGATAATCTTACTTTAGATGAACTTGAATTAAAGTTGCTTTCCTACATAAACCCTATAATTACAAAAAATTTATAGATTATTTGTATAATCTATAAATAGAGTTTATTTTCGCAGTCCTTTTAATGGGTTTATATAGATAATTAAAAGGTTAAATAAATATTAATTCTTCTAATTTATTCCCTTTTTCTATAATTAAATTAGAATACAAATTTATGGTATGTCAGAAGAAAAAAAAGACAGTAAGCCTAAAAAAACTGTAAAAAAAACTACCAAAGCTGCTAAAGTTAAAACACCAGCGAAATCCACTAAAAAAACTAAAATCGAAAAAAAAGTTGTCGAAGTTGTTGAAACTTTAGCCAACGAAGTTATTGAGAATCAAACGGAAGAAAGCCAGGTTAAAGAACCAACCGCTGAAGAATTTTTAAAAGATTTTGATTGGAATTTATTTGAAGAAGGAATTGAAACGATAAAAGACGATAAACTTTCTGAGTTCGAAAAATTAGTTGAAGAGAACTTTGTCGACACTTATAATGAAAGCGTTATAGAAGGTACTATAATTAGCTTAACAGAAAGAGAAGCTATAATCGATATCAATGCAAAATCTGAGGGTGTTATTTCATTAAATGAATTTAGATACAATCCTGACTTGAAAGTTGGTGATAAAGTTGAAGTTTTAGTTGATATTCAAGAAGATAAAACAGGTCAATTAGTTCTTTCCCACAGAAAAGCAAGGACTATAAAAGCTTGGGATAGAGTAAACGATGCGCATGATCAGTCTACAGTTGTTACTGGTTTTGTAAAATGTAGAACTAAAGGAGGAATGATTGTAGATGTTTTTGGTTTAGAAGCTTTTTTACCTGGATCACAAATTGATGTTAAACCAATCAGAGATTATGATCAATATGTAAATAAGAATATGGAATTCAAAGTTGTTAAAATCAATCATGAATTTAAAAATGTTGTTGTTTCGCATAAAGCACTAATTGAAGCTGATATTGAACTTCAAAAGAAAGAAATTATTGGTCAATTAGAAAAAGGTCAAGTTCTTGAAGGTACAGTTAAGAATATAACTACATATGGAGTATTCATTGATTTGGGTGGAGTAGATGGTTTAATTCATATTACTGATTTATCATGGAATAGAATCAATCATCCTAGTGAAATATTAGAACTAGATCAAAAATTAAATGTTGTAATATTAGATTTTGATGACGATAAGTCAAGAATTCAATTAGGTGTCAAACAATTAAGTGCTCATCCTTGGGAATCTCTCGACGCAGAATTGAAAGAAGGCGATAAGGTCAAAGGTAAAGTATCGGTTCTTGCTGATTATGGAGCCTTTGTTGAGGTTGTTGATGGGGTAGAGGGGTTAGTTCACGTTTCTGAAATGTCATGGTCAACTCATTTGCGTTCAGCCCAAGATTTTGTAAAAGTTGGTGATGAAGTTGAGGCAGTTGTTTTAACATTAGACAGAGAAGAAAGAAAAATGTCTCTAGGTATTAAGCAACTAAGTTCAGATCCTTGGACAGATATTACAAAAAAATATCCTGTAGGTTCTAAGCATTCAGGAATAGTTAGAAATTTCACGAATTTTGGAATTTTTGTAGAACTTGAAGAAGGGATTGACGGATTAGTATATATTTCCGATTTATCTTGGACAATAAAAGTTAAACATCCATCTGAATTATTTGCTGCTGGTGATAAAATTGATGTTATAGTGTTAGAGTTAGATTCTGAAGCCAGAAAATTAAGTTTAGGCCATAAGCAAACTATGGACAATCCATGGGATGCATATGATAAAACTTTTGCTGAAGGAACTTCACACAATGCAACTATTTCAGATTCAAATGATAAAGGCGCTACAATTGTCTTTAATGATGATATAACAGCTTTTGTTCCTAATAGACATCTTGTGAAAGAAGATGGAAATAAGTTAAAGAAAGGAGATACATCAGATTTTAAAGTTATTGAATATAACAAAGACTTTAAAAGAGTTGTAATGTCTCACACTGTTTTATTTAATGATCAAGAAAAGAAAAATGTAAAGGAGTCGTTAAAAAAAGTTAATGTTAAAGAATCAGATAAATCAACTCTTGGTGATTTAGATGTCCTAGCTGACTTGAAAAAGAAAATGGTAGATAATGAAAAAAAGAAAAAATAAATGTTCTTTAATAATTTTTCAAAAAAAAGCATCTTAATTAAGATGCTTTTTTTTTACAATAAAATTTCTTTAGCTATCCAATCTCCAATTTCACTAGTTTTATAAGATTTATTTTCGTCTGCTAAATCTTCGGAAATAATTGATTGTTTTAGTGATGCGTTCACAACTTTTCTAATCAAATTAGCCTCATCTTTAAGATTAAAAGAATCTTCAAACATCATTGCAGCTGATAAAATTGTAGCTAAAGGATTTGCAATATTTTTCCCCGCTGCTTGCGGATAAGATCCGTGAATTGGTTCGTAAAGCGATGTTTTTAGACCTACTGATGCAGATGGCATTAAACCCATAGAGCCCGATATTACAGATGCTTCATCTGTTAATATATCTCCAAACAAATTTTCAGTAATTAATACATCATAAGAGTTGGGCCATTGAACAAGTCTCATAGCCACTGCGTCTACAAATTCATAACTTACTTCAACTGTTGGGTAATCCTTTTCTAATGATTGTACAGTTTCTCTCCAAAGTCTTGAAGATTCAAGTACATTAGCTTTATCGACACAGCATAACCTATTGGATCTCTTCATTGCCAATTCAAATCCTTTAATTGCTAATCTTTTTATTTCTTCTCTAGTATAAGTACATGTATCAAAAGCAGTATTTCCATTATCTAGTCTTCCTTTTTTTCCAAAATAAATCCCCCCAGTTAATTCTCTTAAAAAAATTAAATTTGTGCCTTCAATTCTTTCTTTTTTTAAAGGAGATTTATCCAATAAAGATGGAAATGTGAAGGTTGGTCTGACATTAGCAAACAATCCTAAATCTTTTCTCATTTTTAATAATCCTTGTTCAGGTCTGACTTTAGCACTTGGATCATTATCGTACTTTGGATGTCCAATTGCTCCAAATAAAATTGCATCAGCTTTCAAACAAATTTGATGAGTCTCTTCAGGGTAAGGCTCACCTACAGCGTCTATAGCCGCAGCTCCTGTTAATGCGTGTATCCAACTTATTTTATGATTAAATTTCTTTGCAATTGCATCTGAAACTTTAACCGCTTGTTCTATAACTTCAGGTCCTATACCGTCACCTGGTAATAGAGCTATATTTAATTTCATATTTACTAATTTGATATAATATTTAACATTTTTTCTGTTGATTTGATTGCTGAAACAGTTTGATCTGAATCTAAACCTCTAGTAACAAATTCTTTATCATTATTTTTCCATGTTATAATTGTTTCACATAAAGCATCAGAATTACTTCCTGGAGGTATTGTTACTGAATAATCTATTAGTTCAGGAAGAATAAATTTATTGTGTGAATATATTTTTTTTATTGCATTAATAAATGCATCAAATTGTCCATCACCTGATCCTTTTTCGAAAAATTTCTTACCATTAATTTTTAATTCAATTTCTGCCGAGGGTTTATGCCCTTTTTTATGATTTAATATGTATGATTCAATTATTACCTTGTTTTTAAAATTTTCACTATTAATAACATCAGAAATTATGTAAGGTAAATCTTCTGCAGTTACCTTTTCTTTTTTATCTCCTAGTTCAATTATTCTGTTCGTTACTTTTTTTATATTTTCTTCATTTAATGTGAGCCCCAGTTCTTGTAAATTTTTTTTAATATTAGCCTTTCCTGACGTTTTTCCTAATGCATATTTTCTTTTTCTACCAAATCTTTCGGGAAGCAAATCATTAAAGTATAGATTTTTTTTACTGTCACCATCGGCATGAATTCCAGCAGTTTGAGTAAATACATTATCACCTACTATTGGTTTGTTAGCAGGTATTCTAAATCCAGTGAATGCTGATACAAGTCTACTAACTTTGTATAAAGATTTTTCTTTTAAATTAATTTTTATTTTTGGCAAAAAATCTCTTATTACTGCAGCTACACTTGCCATTGGTGCGTTACCAGCTCTTTCTCCCATACCATTTACTGTTAAGTGTAAACCATGGCATCCAGCTTTCAAACCTTCAATAACATTAGAAACACTTAAATCATAATCGTTGTGAGAATGAAAATCAAAATGCATTTCAGGATACTTTTTTACAATTATTGAAATATATTTATAAGTCTCATCTGGACTAAGTATACCTAGAGTGTCAGGAAGTAAAACTCTTTTCACAGGCAATTTTTTAATAACATCTAAATATTCAAAAACAAAATCTTTAGAGTTTCTCATTCCATTACTCCAATCTTCTAAATAAATATTTGTAGTTATTCCTTTATTATTAGCTTCATTTACTGCTTTAGTTACAGATTTAAAATAATCCTTTGGTGTTTGTTTTATTTGATAGGTTAAATGATTTAAAGAACCTTTAGTCAATAAATTTTGTACTATAGCACCTGATCTAATCAGCCACTCAAGGGAAATATTATTGTCAAGAAATGTAAGAATTTCAATTTTATTTAAAAATTTATTTTCTTTAGCCCAATCTGTAATTTTCTTAACGGCTTCAAATTCACCTTTAGAAACTCTAGCTGATGCTACTTCAATTCTGTCTATTTTTAATTCATTAATTAATAATTTAGCTATTGTTAATTTTTCAGATGAAGAAAAAGACATCCCTGAAGTTTGTTCACCATCTCTTAAAGTAGTGTCCATTATTTCAACGTGTCTAGACATTTATTAAAATTACAGGGGGGTTGTTTTTGAAAACTTTTTTATAGTATCCTTAATATTCACTAAATAATCAATATCGTCATATCCATTTAACATGTTATTTTTTTTGTAAGAGTTTATTTCAAATGGTTCTGAAATATTTAATTTTACAATTGTAACCGTTTGATCTAAAAGACTAACTATAATTTCAGATTTTGGATCATCAAAAACAACTTGAAAGATTTTGTCTAAAAATTCTGCGGATACTTGAACTGGTAAAACTCCAATATTCAAACAATTTCCTCTAAAAATATCAGCAAAAAAACTAGATATTACACATCTAAACCCATAATCATAAATTGCCCAAGCAGCATGCTCTCTGGATGAGCCTGATCCGAAATTTTTTCCTCCTACTAAGATTTTTCCATCAAATTTTTTGTTATTTAAAACAAAATCTTTTTTTTGGGTATCATCAGAATTATATCTCCAATCTCTAAATAAATTATCACCAAAACCAACTCTTTCTGTAGCTTTAAGAAATCTAGCAGGAATTATTTGATCAGTGTCAATATTTTCGATCGGAAGAGGAACACAGTTGCTTTTTAGTATTTTAAATTTTTCGTAAGCCATATTTTAGTATAATGTTCTTGGATCAGTTATTTTCCCTGTAACAGCAGCAGCGGCAGCAACTAAAGGACTAGCTAATAGTGTTCTGGAGCCTGGTCCTTGCCTTCCTTCAAAATTTCTATTTGAAGTACTTACAGCATATTTTCCAGAGGGAATTTTATCGTCATTCATTGCTAAACAAGCAGAGCAACCGGGCTCTCTAAGTTCAAACCCAGATTCGATTAAAATGTCTAGTAAACCTTCATCTTTTATAGCTTTTTCAACTTGGTGTGAACCTGGGACTAACCATGCTGTAACATTTGATGCTTTTTTTCTTCCTTTTATAATTTTAGTAAATTCTCTAAAATCTTCAATCCTTCCATTAGTGCAGCTACCTAGAAAAACAAAATCAATATTTTTACCAATCATACTTTGTCCTTCACTAAAATTCATGTAGCTAAGGGATTTTTTGTAGGTTTCTATGCCGCCATCTTGGTTTTTAGCCAAAGGAATTTCTTTAGAAATACCCATTCCCATTCCTGGATTGGTTCCATAGGTTATCATAGGGTTTATCGACTCGCCGTAAAATTTTAATTCTTTATCAAAAATAGCATCTTGATCTGATGCTAATGTATTCCAATATTTCATTGCTTTAATCCAATTCTCTTTTTTTGGAGTATATTCTCTGTCTTTTATATAATCGTATGTCTTTGCATCTGGAGCAATCATTCCTCCTCTTGCACCCATTTCAATACTTAGATTGCAAACTGTCATTCTACCTTCCATAGACATATCTCTAAAAACTTCCCCTGAGTATTCAACAAAATAACCTGTTGCACCAGAAGTTGAAAGTTCTGATATAATAAAAAGAGCAACATCTTTTGGACTAACTCCTTTGTTGAGTTTACCATCTATTGTAATTCTCATTGTTTTTGGCTTAGGCTGCATAATGCACTGGGTCGATAAAACCATTTCGACCTCAGATGTTCCAATTCCAAATGCTATAGCTCCAAATGCACCATGAGTTGATGTATGAGAATCACCACAAACTATGGTTGCTCCAGGTTGAGTGATTCCGTATTCAGGACCCACAACATGAACAATACCATTTTTTTCATGACCTAATCCCCAATATGAAATACCGTGTAATTTCGAGTTTTTTTCTAGAGCAAGTAATTGATTTGCAGAAAGAGGATCTTTCACTGGTAAATGTTGATTTACAGTTGGAGTGTTATGATCTGCTGTTGCAAATGTTTTTTTAGGAAATAAAACTTTGATTCCTCTTTTTTTAAGACCTAAAAAAGCTACTGGACTTGTTACTTCATGAACCATGTGTCTGTCAATAAACAGAACGTCCGGTCCGTCTTTTATTTTATGAACTACATGCGAGTCCCAAACTTTATCAAATAAGGTTTTACTCATTTTAATATATATTATAAAGATTTTTTGATTAGGTGTGGAATATCTTCATCGGAGACTTCTTTTTTTATATCAGCAAATTTCAAAAATTCAGGATAAATTAAATCTAATTCGTTTTTAGAAAGATCGTATCCAATCTTTTTAGCTCTATATGCTAAAGCAGCTCTACCACTTCGAGCAGTAAGAATAATAGCTGACTCATTTACTCCAACATCAAGTGGATTAATGATTTCGTAAGTTTCTCTGTTTTTAATTACACCATCTTGGTGAATTCCAGAACTGTGAGCAAAAGCATTTGCACCAACAATTGCTTTGTTTGGTTGAACTGGCATTCCCATTCCTTCGGAAACTAAACTACTTGTGTCAAAAAGTAATTTGGAATTTATATTAGTATCTAAATTCAGATTTGGATGTTGTCTCATTATCATGACAACTTCTTCAAGAGATGTATTTCCAGCCCTTTCTCCTATACCATTTATTGTACATTCAATTTGTCTTGCTCCATTAATTATTCCAGCAATTGAATTAGCAGTAGCTAGACCAAGGTCGTTATGACAATGACATGAAATTGTAGCTTTATGAATATTTTTTACGTTTTCTACTAAATATTTTATTTTTTCACCATATTCATATGGCAAACAATAACCAGTTGTGTCAGGTATATTTAACACAGTTGCTCCTGATTCAATCATTTTTTCACAAACCCTAGCTAGGAACTCGTTATCAGTTCTTCCTGCATCTTCAGCATAAAACTCTACATCATCTACAAAAGTTTTGGCATACTTAACAGCCTGAGAGCCTATCTCTATAATTTTTTCTCGTGATGACTTGAATTTGTGTTCAATGTGTGAGTCAGATGTTCCAATACCAGTATGTATTCTCGGACGTTTAGCTGTTTTTAGAGCATTTGCAGCAACTTCAATATCGTTTTTAACAGCTCTTGTCAGTCCACACACGGTTGCATTTTCTACAATATTTGAAATCTCTACAACAGATTTAAAATCACCGGGACTTGAAACGGGAAAACCAGCTTCTATGACGTCAACTCCTAATTTATCTAGTCTTTTGGCAATTATAAGTTTTTGAGATGTGTTTAATTTACATCCTGGAACTTGTTCTCCATCTCTTAATGTTGTGTCAAAAATTTTTACAAATTCTTTTGCCATTTATTTATTATTACTTTTTTAAAGTAAACAGTTAGATGTAAAAGTAATAAAACTGAGTAAATATTTTATGCAATTATTATACTAATTATAACATAAATCCCAAATTACATTTTTAGGAGGATTTGCAGTTATTTTTATTGTCTTTTTAGAAACTGGATGTTGAAATTCAATTTTTCTTGAATGAAGATGTATGCTTCCGTCTTTATTAGATCTTGGAAAGCCATATTTTAGATCTCCTTTTATTGCCATTCCTCTGTTGGAAAGCTGGGTTCTTATTTGGTGATGTCTTCCAGTTTCTAATCTGATTTCCAATAAAGAGTATTTGTCAAGAGTGAATATTTGTTTATAGTATAAAATTGATTTTTTTGCATTTATATTTTTATCACTTTTAACATAGGATTTATTTTGTTTGTTGTTTTTTAACAAAAAATCTTCAAGCCTAATTTCTTTTAATTCATCTATTCTATTAACTATGGCCCAATAAGTTTTTTGAATGCAATTTTCTTTAAACATTTTATTTAGCCTAGTAAGTGATTTTGATGTTTTTGTAAAAATAATAATACCACTTGTTGGTCTATCTAGTCTGTGGGTAATGCCAAGGTAAACATTCCCTGGTTTATTATATTTTTTTTTAAGGTAATCTTTTACTTTATCTCCTAAAGTTTTGTCTTTAGTTTTATCTCCCTGAGTTAATTCACCAGGTTTTTTATTTACTATAATTAAATGATTGTCTTCAAATAAAATATTTTCTTCAAACAAGTTAATATTGCTCATCTTGATTTGGAAAATCTATATTTTTAACATCTTTAATATAGTTTTTAATTGCTTTAGTCATTATTTCATTTAAGTCAACATATCTTCTTAAAAATCTAGGATTAAATTCTGTTGTCAAACCAACTAAGTCATGAGTTACCAATACTTGTCCGTCAACATTAGAGCCAGCACCAATTCCAATAACTGGACTTGAAACTGATGAAGTAACTACTTTTGAAATCTTTGCAGGTATTTTTTCTAATACAATCCCGAAACATCCTAATTCGTCCAAAAGCTTTGCATCTTCAATTAATCTTTTAGCCTCTTCTTCCTCTTTAGCTCTAACTGAATATGTTCCGAATTTGTATATAGATTGTGGTGTTAGACCAAGATGACCCATTACAGGAATACCAGCATTTAAAATCCTAACGATAGATTCTTTAATTTCAGATCCTCCTTCCATTTTAATAGCATGAGCCCCTGATTCTTTCATAATTCTAATAGCTGATCTCAACGCTTCGCCAGAGTTTGATTGATAACTTCCAAAAGGTAAATCTACTACTACTAATGCTCTTTTAACTCCTCTTACAACAGATGAAGCATGATATATTATTTGATCTAAAGTTATAGGTAAAGTAGTTTCATGTCCCGCCATAACGTTTGAAGCAGAATCTCCAACTAAAATTATATCAATTCCTGAATTATCAATGATTTTTGCCATTGAATAATCATATCCAGTTAACATTGAAATCTTTTCATTTCTAGATTTCATTTCTTTCAATGAATGGGTGGTAACTCTTTTGTATTCTTTTTTTGACATAATTAACTTTTTTACAAATGTAATTTTATTTTAAAAATAACAACTGACACACTGTCATATTTATAAAAATGGCATAATGATTGAAATATATAAGTAAATAAAAAAAAAAATAATGAGAA
>PADT01000020.1 GCA_002700465.1 Flavobacteriaceae bacterium
TTGGAGAGGTGCCAGAGTGGTAATGGAGCAGATTGCTAATCTGTCGACGGGTAACTGTCGCCGGGGTTCGAGTCCCCGTCTCTCCGCAAAATCCCTTGTAAGTCATTGATTTACAGGGGTTTATTTTTTTGGTTCACTAATCTATAAGTCCAATTACTCATTTTTTGTTTATTAAATAATATCCTAAACAAATAGATAGTATTGATAAACCAAAAAACAGTATGTCTAATGGGCTTGTGAAATTTTCAGTTAATTTTAAAATCTTCTCAAAAAATTTAACTATTAAAACAATTATTATAACTTTTATAATCTTATTTTTTAGTTGATCTAAACTTTTAATTTTCAAAGTAGATTCGGAAAATTTAGCTTTAGCAAAATTAATTTCACTAACAAAAAGTTCATATATACCAAAACCGAAAATTAGTAGAACTATTCCGATTAAGAATAAATCAATAGATGATATTATTTTAAATAGAAGTTGATTGTTATTTACAATTGATGAATCAAATAAAGGGTTATAAAATAGTATTGCTTGTATAATATCCCAACTTCCAATTACAATTAAAGATATAGAAGCTATAATTGAAAGAATTACAGCAAGAATTACAACATATCTAACACTCCAAAGAACTTTTTCAAACTTATTTTCCATATTAATAAAATTACACAATTTAATCTTACAATTAAATTAATAAAAAACATTCATTAAAGTATGTTCTGTTTATTATTTTAACTATTTTAACAAAAAAAATAATTTATGAAAAAAACTATACTTACCTCAATTATGACTTTAGCATTTTTAGTAAATGCAAACGGACAACAATGGATTGAAGACACATCTTGTAACAAAAAAGCTTCTGAAATAGTTAATGAAGCTATAACTTCACTCTCAAATCTTGAGCATTTAACAGCAATTGGAATGGCTAAAGCTGCATTAGTTGTAGATAATGATTGTGAGTGTGCTAATTTAGTATTAGCTGCTGCTGCTGGAAATAATAACGGAACTAGAACTGAAAAATTAAAAGAAATTAATGTAACACAACTTACAAACGTAGAAAGAACATGGTATACGCTATTATCAACACCAAACGATAAATTCACTGAAGCTGCTGAAAAAGCTTTAAAAAATCACCCCAATAGCGCATTAATTAACTGGCTAAATTCTGGACAAGATACAGATGCTAATAAAGCCTTTGCAAATAAATTTCCTGGACTTGCAGCTGGTGCGTATAATACATTAGCGTATGCGTTTGCAAGAGAAGGTGATTACGATTCGGCATATAAATCACTTGATTATTCACTTAGATTACACGATGGATTAAACGCTTTAGACTCAAGAGCTGAAATTGCCGAAATGGAAGGTGATTACCAAAAGGCTTTTAATAATCAGCTAAAAGCATATGACAATGCTCCTTTTGCTTCTCCATATCAACCAAAATTAGTAACATACTGGAGAAATTTAAATAAAGAAAAATTAACAGAAGATTTAAAAGAAGCTCAATCAACTGTTCAACAGGCAATTGAAGATCAAAATCTTGAAGAATGGAAAAAATATGTTTCTGAAGATATGATGTTAACATCTGGAGATTCAAGCTTAGCAGAATTTTATGTACAAACTGAAGAGCAGTTTTTAGCAAAAAGAAATTTTACTTGGGATAGTTTTGATTTGAGAGACATAGAAGTTGATTTTTCACCTGATATGAATACTGCTGTGTTAAGGTTTTATGCTAATGGTGCTTATACTTTCACAGAAACTAATGAGAAAGTTGATTATAGTACAAGAGCATCTGCAGTATGGATTTCAACAGGATCTGGATGGAAAATGGTTCATGCCAATTGGGCACCATTTGGAGGATCTGGAATTCCTAAATAATATATTACGCTTATTTTGTTTAATAAAACCCTTGTGAGAAGTTACGAGGGTTTTTTAATACCCATATTTATCTTTCCAATTATTCTTCAAAAAATCTCTTTGAACATTTTCTCTAGAGTTATTTCCTGGCTCATAAAACTTAGTCCCTTTAATATTATCTGGTAAAAATTCTTGATTAGTAAAATTGTTATTGAAATTATGGGCGTATTTATAATTTTCTCCATAACCTAACTCTTTCATAAGTTTTGTAGGAGCATTTCTTAATTCAAGAGGAACAGAAGTATTCCCAGTTTCTTCAACGTTTTTCTGAGCTTTATTTATTGCATTATATGAAGAATTACTTTTTACAGAACACGCTAGATAAATAGCACATTGACTTAAAATTATTCTAGATTCAGGGTTTCCAATAACAGAAACTGCTTGAAATGTATTATTAGCCATTACTAAAGCCGTCGGATTGGCGTTACCAATATCCTCACTGGCCAAAATAATTAATCTGCGAGCAATAAACTTTACATCTTCACCTCCTTGAATCATTCTTGCCAACCAATATACAGCTGCGTTAGGATCACTGCCTCTAATTGATTTTATAAAAGCAGAAATAATATCATAATGTTGATCACCAGATTTATCATAATGAATTGCATTATTTTGAATCATACTAGACACTATCTCATCGTTTATTATGATTTCTTTACTATCAAATGAATCAATGATTAACTCGAAAATATTTAACAGTTTTCTAGCGTCTCCCCCAGAATACCTTATCAATGCATTTGTTTGTTCTAGCTTTATTGATTTTAACTTTAATTTTTCATCCTTTATTATTGCACGATTAAGTAATGATTCTAAATCATTTTTGTTAAATGAGTTTAGTGTATAAACTTGACACCTTGATAATAAGGCAGAAATAACTTCAAAACTTGGGTTTTCAGTTGTAGCACCAATTAAAGTCACCCATCCTTTTTCTACTGCCTGCAAAAGAGAATCTTGTTGAGATTTACTAAATCTGTGAATTTCATCAATAAATAAGATTGGATTTTTTGCAGTGAATAGACCACCGCTTTGCTTTGCCTTGTTAATTATGTCTCTTACATCCTTAACACCTGAATTAATTGCACTTAAACTGTAAAATGGCCTTTCAGATGTTAAAGCAATAATATTTGCTAGTGTAGTTTTTCCAATACCAGGGGGACCCCAAAAAATAATTGAGGGAATTAAACCTTTTTTAATATGTTGAGTTAAAACACCTTCATTCCCGACTAAATGAGATTGACTAATGTAATCTTCTAATTTTTTTGGTCTTAATCTTTCCGCTAATGGTTCATTCATAATAGAAATTAATTATTTATAAATTTTAACATCTATCTCACCTTTTGAATTTATATGAGCTCTGTACATACCAGAAGTATTCATTTCCATAGCTATATTTCCCTGCTTATCAATAGCGATTACACCACCATCTCCTCCCATTTTAGAAATTTTATTTATCACAGTTTTAGCTGCTTTTTTAATGGAAAGGTTTTTGTATTCCATTAAAGCAGCAATATCATAAGCTACTACCCCTCTTATAAAATACTCTCCCCAACCTGTTGAAGAAACTGCGCAACTATTATTATTAGCATATGTTCCTGCACCAATAATCGGAGCATCCCCTATCCTGTTCCATTTTTTATTTGTCATTCCACCAGTTGAAGTTCCTGCTGATAAATTACCAAACTTATCCAAAGCTACACATCCTACAGTACCGAGTTTCTGTACTCTGTAATCACTATTTAATAAATTTGAAACTTTATTATTTTCAATGCTTTTAATTTTTTTTAAACTATTAATTCTTCTTTCTGTTTTAAAATAATTTTGCTCAACCGTTTGCATATTATGTTGGATTGCAAAATCATCTGCTCCTTTTCCAGAAAGCATAACATGAGAAGAAGAATTCATTACTTTAATTGCAGTTGATATTGGGTTTTTTATTTTTTTAGATCCTGAAATAGCACCTGCATTCAAATTTTTACCTTCCATAAAAGAGGCATCAAGTTCTACTTCACCGTCAAAATTTAAAACAGCACCTTTTCCTGCATTAAACAGTGGGGAATCTTCAAGATAATTAATAGTTTTTTCAACTGCTTTCTCACTAGTCCCTCCATTATTTAATATATCATAGCCAATTAAAACTGCTTCCCTTAATGCATTTTTATATTTTTCTTCTAACTCTAGAGTCATATTTTCTTTTAAAATAGTTCCTGCACCTCCATGAATTACTATTCCAAAATTATTATCTAAATTATTTGAGTTTGAACATCCGATTACAAAAAAGATTAATAGGTATATATATTTCATTCTTTAAAATTTAAGTTTAGCAATAATAGGATTATGATCAGAAGCCCAACGACCCTCTGGTGTTTTAACGAAAACATGTCTGGAATCAATAAGCTTAAAGTTCTTTTCAAAAACATAATCAATTCTATTTTTTGAAATAAAATTTAATTTAAAATTATTAAATGTTCCGTAGGTCATATCTGTCTTTTTCAGAAATTTATTAGTATCATTAAAATTACTTTGAAGATTTAGTATTGGTTTTGAATTATCTGGTAAATTAAAATCTCCTGTAATAATTATATGGTCTTCTGGTTTTGTTAATTTATTTATCATACTGATAATAAGATCAGCCGATTGTTCTCTTGCTTTATCACCAATATGATCAAAATGAGTATTAAAAACCCATATTACTTTATCATTCGCTTTACTCTTAAATAATCCGTATGTACAAATTCTTTCCATTGAAGCATCCCATCCAATTGAAATTTTACTTGGTGTAGAAGAAAGCCAAAAAGTGTCTGATTTTATTAATTCAAATAAATATTTGTTATAATATATAGGACTGTACTCTCCTTTTGTTTTGCCGTCATCACGACCTACGCCAACAAATGAATAATTTGATAGTTTTGAATTTAAAAACAGTAGTTGTGAATGATTAACTTCTTGTAAACCTAAAAAATCAGGGCTTTCATTATTTACAAAATCAACGATAGTATTTCTTCTATTTTCCCAAATATCTTTACCATCATTAGGATTATTATATCTTATATTATAAGAAATTACTTTTATTTCCTCAGAAACTAAACTTGTTAGTAAAAAATAAATAAAAAGAAAGATTCTCATAATTGGCAATATTTAATAACTTTAAATTACTAATACATATTTAAATTTTTAATTAAATGAGAATATATTTTTTATTCATTCTGTCACTATTGTTTTTTGGATGCGAAACAGGTCAAACAATTGAAGTTGATTTGAATGAAAAAATAATTATACCCAAACATTATGTGCTAAGTAAAACATCAGATCCTATTCTAATTGATGGGATAGATAATGAAAAGGTATGGAATCAGGCTAAGTACAGTGATGATTTTATTGATATAGAAGGGTTAAAGACCCCAACTCAAAAAACAAATGTAAAGTTACTATGGGATAAAAATTATCTCTATGTCTTTGCTAAACTATTTGAAAATCACATTTGGGGAGATATAACTGAAAGAGATGATGTAATTTTCTACAATAATGATTTTGAAGTATTTATCAATCCAAACAATCATGTTTTTAGTTATGGAGAAATAGAAATAAATGCTTTAGGCACAGTTTGGGACTTATACCTAAACAGGCCATACCGATTAAAAGGAAAGGCAGATAACAGTTGGAACATTGATGGATTGAAATCAGCAGTAAACATAAATGGAACAATTAATAATCCTAATGATGTTGATAATTTCTGGACTGTTGAGATGGCCATTCCTCTGGATAAAATATCTCAATTAAAAACAACTTTAGATTATGATAATCCAAAAATAGGAGACGTTTGGAGGATAAACTTTTCAAGAGTAAATTGGGATTACGAATTAAAAAACGAAAAATACTTTAGAAAAAAAATAAATGATAAATACCTTCCAGAATACAATTGGGTTTGGTCTCAGCAAGGGACTGTAAATATGCATCTTCCTGAAAATTGGGGTTATTTAATTTTTTCTGAGAATAATTATCATTATACAATACCGGAAGAAGAGATTACAAAACAAATTCTTTACGCTCTATTTAGAGAAGTGTCATTTGGTAACTTAAAAAATTTAAAAAAATTAAATACTGATACTTTTATAAATTTTAAACTTAAAGACAACAATAAAAAAATTTCATGTAATTTTCTTAAAACTGACAAAGGGTTTGTTTTGTCTGTCAAAGATGGAGATATGAAATTTTCAATAGATGAAACAGGAAAAATTAAAAATAAATTATGATTAAAAAACTAATACTACTAACAATATCAATTTTGTTTATTAATTGTGAAAATGAAATCAAAGAGAAAAATTTCATAATAAGTACTTGGACTGGAGCTGGTAAAGAATTCATTAAAAAAAATTGGGAAAAAAAATTAAGTTATTACGATTCCTTGGGAATAACAGAGGTTTTAATTAATGGATCACCAGAAATATTAAAGAAAATTATTCCAATAGCTAATAAGAAAAAAATTAAAATTCACGGATGGATGTGGACAGTAAATAGACCTGGAGATACTATTGCAAATAAAAATCCAGACTGGTATCAAGTTAATAGAAATGGAGATAATTCTTTAGATTATAGAGCATACGTAAATTATTATCAATGGCTAAGTCCATTTCATCCTGATGCAAGAAATCATATTATAAATAATGCAAAAAAATTAATGGAAGTAGATGGTCTTGCTTCAGTTCATTTAGATTATGTAAGATATCCAGATGTTATTTTGGGTGCAGATTTACAACCAAAATATAACATCATACAAGAAACAGAACTTCCTGAATATGATTACGGATATCACCCTATTGCAAGAAAAAAATTTAAAGAAATATTTGATAAAGATCCGTTAGAATTAAAAAATCCTGAACTGTCTAACGAATGGAGACAATTTAGATTAAATGCCATAACTAGTTTAGTAAATGAAATTGTAGATATAGCACACAAAAAAAATAAAAAAGTCAGTGCAGCTGTATTCCCTTTTCCTGAGATGTCTAGGCAAATGGTAAGACAAGCGTGGGACAATTGGAACTTAGATTCAGCATATCCAATGCTATATAATAATTTTTATAGAGAAAACATTAATTGGATAGGATTTGCAACCAAACAAGGTGTTAGTGATGTAGACTTTCCTATTTATTCTGGGCTTTATAGTGGGGCATTAAAAAACCCTGGTGATTTTGAAAAAGCCTATAATATTTCAAAAGAAAATGGAGCTAGCGGTATTTCTATTTTTACAGCAGATGGACTAAATGATGAACAGAAGTCATTTCTTATTAACTTGAAAAATTCAAAGTAATACTAGTTTAATGAAAAAATTCTTATTATTAATTTTAATAATTCCTTTAATATCGTTTAGTCAAAATAATAATTATTCATATTTAGCTTTGGGGGATAGTTATACTATTGGGGAAAGCGTTAAAGAATCTGAAAGGTGGCCAGTACAATTATCTAGCTCATTAAAAAATAAATTAGAAGAACCAATTATCATTGCAAAATCAGGATGGACCACGGATCAATTAATCGACACTTTAGATAAAATAAAATTTAATAAAAACTTTGACTTTGTATCATTATTAATAGGAGTTAATAATCAATACAGAGGGAGAAGTATTGAAAAATTCAAACAAGACTTTGTTCTACTATTAAATAAATCTATTGAATATACTAATCGCATTAAAGAAAGAGTTATTGTTATATCTATTCCTGATTGGGGAGTAACTCCGTTTGCAAAAGGCAGAGACAGGGCTGTAATTACTAAGGAAATTAATGCTTTCAATAAAGTAATTTATGATGAATGCATAAAAAATAATATTACATTTTTTAATGTTACAGAAATATCTAGAAAGGCTTTAAATGACAATTCATTAATAGCTGAAGACGGATTACATCCAAGTAAAAAAATGTATAAACAATGGGTTAAAATCATCAAACCTTACTTTAAAAATTTTTAAAAATGGATATAAGAAATATTGCATTAGAAAAAGACAATAACGATGATTTAAAAACTTTTAAATCAAAGTTTTTAAA
>PADT01000021.1 GCA_002700465.1 Flavobacteriaceae bacterium
AGAAAGCTCACTTAAATGATTAAAAATCACATCATCTTCTACTGTATCTTTATTCCAATTTAAAAAACACTTTTTCATGTGATTTGCTATAACATAAATAAGTTCTTTTTTCATATCTCCTTCTTCCCAATTAATAGCAATATCTATCATACGTTTAATATTATTTCCATAAAAACGATATTTAGGAAAATTCTGGGGATATTTTAATTTATCAGGTTTTTGATTAAACACTTCTTTTGAAGGAAGAGGATATGGACAGTCAATATCTAAAGCAAAGTCAGACATAATAAATAATTGATCCCATAATTTATGTTGGAATTCAGGAACATCTCTCAAATGAGGGTTCATATTTCCCATAACACCTATAATTGCTTTTGCCAAATTACTTCGTTCATCTCTGTTTTCACATGCTAAAGCTTGATCAATCATCTTGTGTAAATGTCTTCCATATTCTGGAATTATAAGTTTAGTGCGTTCCGTGTTGTATTGTAAGTTATCTATCAATGTTAGGGTAATTTAAAAAATGAAGTTTAGCAAATTTAATAAAATTAAATCATAATGAAATTATTCCATCAATCTTTGAAGCTAATTTATATTTTTTTATAATAATACTAGGTGATTTCATAGTGGCTGTAATAGAAAAGCTTGTGAATTTATTATTTGAAGAAGTTCTGGATGAAATTTCAACATTTTTAACATCATCAAAAATAGATTTAAGTTTGTTTATATTTTTAGTCTCAGACTTGACAATGAACTTAAATCTGTATAAACTAGGCCATTTCGAAGATTCAGACAATTGTTTTTCTAATCTTTCATAAAAATTTTTATTATCATCAATCACAATGCAAATATATGTAGAAAGTACTATTATTTGTTTATTTTGCAATTCATATTATGAATAAAAAAATTTTAATAACTGGTGGGCCAGGAACTGGAAAAACTGAGCTTATTAATGGATTAGAAAATCAGGGTTTTAATTGTGAAAAAGAAATTAGTAGAGAAATTACGGAAAATGAACAGAAAAAAGGTGTAGAACAATTTTTTTTAAAAGACCCAATTGAGTTTAGTAAAAGATTAATGATTTTAAGGTCAAATCAATATAATAAAATTCAAAATGTAAATTTTACATTTTTTGACAGAGGGGTACACGAAATAATTGCTTATTTAAATTTTATGAATATTAAATATGATAATTTTTTTACTGAAAGAGCAAAAAAAGTAGTCTATGATAAAATTTTCATTCTTCCCCCTTGGAAAGAAATATATGTAAATGATGCTCAACGTTATGAAAGCTTTGAACAATGTAAGCATATTCATAATGAGATTATAAATATTTACAAGGAATTTAAGATTGAAATAATTATGTTAGAAAAAAACAGTGTAAATGAGAGAATCAGCAATATATTAAAGTTTTTAAAAGAATAAATATGAATATTATATTTATGGGAACCCCTGATTTTGCAGTTGAATGCTTGGACATTCTGGTAAAATCTGCGCATAATATTATTGCGGTTATTACATCTGAAGATAAGCCAGCTGGAAGGGGACAAAAAATAAAAATATCTGATGTAAAAAAATATTCAATAAAAAAGAATTTAAAAATATTACAACCCAAAAATTTAAAAAATTCGGATTTTATAAGCGAAGTAAAATCTTTAAAACCCGATGTTTTTATAGTTGTAGCTTTTAGGATGCTTCCTAAAATTTTATGGGAAATTCCAAAAAAAGGAACTATTAATTTACATGCATCATTATTACCAAATTTAAGAGGAGCTGCTCCTATACATTGGGCAATTATTAAAGGATTTAAAGAAACTGGCGTTACTACATTTTACATAAATGAAAATATTGACTGTGGAAAAATAATAGAGCAAAAAAAGGTTTCTATTTTAAAAAATGAAAATACAGGAGATTTATATAATAAATTAAAAAAAATTGGTGCTAATACAATTCTATCAACTCTGGAAAAAATTGATAACAAAGATTTTAAAAGTATAAAACAAAAAGAAAGTGAAAAACATTTAAAAGCTCCAAAATTAAATCGAGAAAACACGCAAATAAACTGGAACAAACCGTCAACTGAAGTTCATAATTTTATTAGAGGACTTAACCCATATCCCTCTGCATGGACGACTGTCAACAAAATTAATAAAATATTAAAAGTTTATAAGTCAAGAAAATATTTATCCAGTACTAATGAAAATTATAAACCCGGTACTATTATAATGACCAAAAATACATTATTGATATCAACAGGCTCAGGGCTAATAGAAATTTTAGAATTAAAATTGGAAGGAAAAAAAATGATGAATAATATTGAATTTAATAACGGATTTAAATCACTTAATAAGACTAATTTAATTTGAAAAAAGGATACATTCTTTTTGCAGAACCAACGATTCAACACGATTTAACTTTTAATCGATCAGTTGTATTAATAGCTGAACAAAACGATACGGGAACAGTGGGTTTTATAATTAACAAAAAATCAAACTACTCAACTCAAGATTTAATACCTGAGTTTAATATAGATTTTCCTATATATAATGGAGGGCCAGTTGAAAAAGAAAATCTTTATTTTATTCACAAAATTCCATCATTAATAAGAAACTCTATTAAAATTAAAGATAATATTTACTGGGGAGGAAACTTTGATTTAGTTGTTAAATTGATCAATGATAAGAAAATAAAAAAAAATGAAATAAAGTTTTTTTTAGGTTATTCTGGATGGGAAAAGGAGCAACTAAATAATGAGATTGAGAATAAATCTTGGATATTAGCTAAAAATGAAAATATAGAAAAATTATCTTTTCATGAAACAATAAGTGTATGGAAAGAAAAACTCGAAAAAATTGGAGGAAATTATTTACTTTGGTCAAATTCACCTGAAAATCCACAACATAATTAATGATCAGCTACTTTTTTATTCAAAAAGTTGATAAAAATTTTTGCAAAATCATTAGTAAATTTTTTATTTCTATATGATGTTATAGGTACAATTCCTGAAATAGAATTAGTTAGCCATATCTCTTGTACGGAAAGTAATTCAAATGGAGATATTGTAGTTTCTTCTAAATTATATTCTGGAAAAAACTTAAAATATTCAATTATTTTTTTTCTCATAACACCGTTTAAGCATCCTGAATCTAAACTGGGTGTTTTTATTTTTTTTTGATTTACTATAAATAAATTACCGTTTAAAAATTCTGCAACATTTTTTTTATTATTCAATAAAATACAATTATCTAAATTATTTTCATTTGAATAAATTCCAGCAAGAACATTTATTAATTTATTGTTAGTTTTCAAGTTAGATAATAAATTATCTTGAACATAATAGTCTTTAAATAAATCAACTTTAAAATCACTATTCTTTATAAAAAAATTATTGCTTTCGGTAATCACACAGTGAATAATAAAACTAGGAGACATTGAACTTGGGGCATAATATCCACCACCTTCTCTAAAAACAGATAGTCTAACTCTTCCAGAAAAATTTGAATTTAGTTTGGAAATAGTATTTAAAATTTGAATTCTAAAAAATTCTGGAGTATAATTTTGAGGAATTTCAATCCTAGTAATCCTCATTGAAGACATTAAACGCATGTAATGGTCTTCCCAAAAAATAATTTTATTATTTATTATTTTAATAGATTCAAAAACAGAATCTCCATATAAAAACCCTCTATTTAATAAATCATGCTCAGATTCATTAATAAAATTTTCGTTATAATTTATCATTGAATAACTAAGATGAACCAACTAATTTTTTTAAATCAGCTATTTGACTAACCCATATCATTTTTGATTCTTCAACTTCATCTGAATATGCAAAATCAGTTACCATTAATGAAACATCCTTTGTTATCTCGTCTACAACAATTCTAATTTCAAAGAAACATTTATCTTGATCATCAGATTCATCCATCCATCTATATTTAACAAAAGAATCAGATTTTGATGAAATTAAATCAGCAATCTCCTCAGAGCCGTCCCATAGAAAAGAAAAAGATTTTCCTCTTGAATTTACATCGTCTGCAAACCATTCACACAAACCCGATGCAGAGGATATGTATTGATATAACATATGTGGAGAGGCTTGAATAGGAAACTCTATTTCGAACTTTTCTTTTAATTCCATAAACGGCAATATATAGATTAAATTAATTCTAAAAAAGAATTTTAAATATTTTTTATTCTTAGTTTGCCCCTATATAATTTGTTTATATATTTACGCGCATTTTATAATGGCGAGATAGCTCAGTTGGTTAGAGCGTCGGATTCATAACCCGGAGGTCGGGAGTTCAAATCTCCCTCTCGCTACTAAATTTAGTTAATTCCTAATTTTCCCGCTATATATCCTGTTGACCATGCAGACTGAAAGTTATATCCTCCTGTAATACCATCTATATCAAGTACTTCACCCGCAAAATAAAGATCATCTATGATTTTACTTTGCATAGTTTTAATATTAATAGATTCTAAAGAAACTCCTCCACAGGTCACAAATTCCTCTTTAAATGTTGTCTTTCCAGAGACTTTGTAAATATCTTTTGTTAATAGTTCAATAAGTTTTCTCATATTTTTTTTACCAAGTTCTCCCCACTTTTTCTCATTAGAAAAAATAAACTTAGTAATCAAAAAGCTCCAAAGACGAGATGGAAGATTAAATGGGTTTTGCTTCGACAAAAACTTTTTTGAATGTAGTATTGAATAATTCTCAAGAATTTTAAATAAGACTTCTGTATTACTTTCAATCAGCCAATTTATTTGTAATTCGAAAAAATATTTCTTGTCAAATAACTCTCGTGCACCAATTGAAGATGCTTTTAAAATAACAGGACCACTCATTCCCCAATGTGTTATAAGAAGAGGCCCTAAAATTTCAATTTTTGTGTCTAGAATTTTTATTCTAACATTCTTTAACGCAATTCCAGACAAGCTAATAATTGGTTCGTTAGGCATATTGAAAGTAAAAAGCGACGGAATGGGATTAATAATTTTATGACCTAATATTTTTAACCAATCAAATCCTTTTAATTTTGGAGATCCTCCTGAAGCTATAATAACACTATCAAAAGATATTGAAGAACTTGTGTGATTAAAATTGATAATCCATTTTGATTTAACTTTTGATAAAGCTTTAACAGATTTTAATAATTCTATTTTAATATTACTTTTTTCACACTCATTAACTAAGCAATCAATAATAGATTGTGAATTATTTGAAATTGGAAAAACTCTTCCATCAGGTTCAACCTTTAAAGGAACTCCCCTAGTTTCAAACCAATTTCTTGTATCTAAAGTTCCAAATTGATGAAATATATTTTTTAATTTTTTACCTCCCCTAGGATATGCTTTAGTTAAAACATCTATATCCCTTGTTGAATTAGTTACATTACATCTTCCACCACCTGAAATTTTTACTTTTGAAAGAATTTTAGAACTTTTTTCAAACAGAAATACGTCATAATTTGGATAGTGAGTTTTAACAGAAATTGCAGAAAAAAAACCTGCAGCACCTCCACCAATTACAGCTATATTTTTCATTCTTGAAATCTTAATTGAAAATTATAATTAAACGATGACTAAATAATAAATACAATTACTGTAAAATATTTGTATTCAATTCTTTTAAATCATGAACAGATTGCGTCCCTTTAATCATGTTTTTAACTATAATCTCATTTTTATTATATTCATTTTCACCAAAAATAATAGCATGTTCAGCATTGTGTTTATTGGCATAAGAAAGTTGTTTGTTGAGTTTAATTTTATCAGGATAAATTAATACTTTATTATTTTTAGTTCTAAGCATATCAATAAAAAAATAGATTTCTTTTAAATACTTAATTCCAAAGTTTATAATAATGACATCAAAACTATTTTTTAAATAACTAGGGAATAATTTTTTTTCATCCATTAGAATAAAAATTCTATCAAGGCCAAAGGAAATTCCAACCCCACTAGTGTTTTTCATATTAAATAATGAAGTTAAATCATCATATCTTCCTCCTCCTCCGAGTGAACCTAATCTAGTATTAGTCTTTGAAACAACTTCAAGGATTGTTCCAGTGTAATAATTAAGACCTCTTGCTAGTGTTAAGTCAAATTTAATTTCATTGTTTAAAGATTTACTAGAAATGAAATCAAAAATACTTTTTAAATCTCCTATCCCTTTGTTAGCTAAAGAACTATCTTTTAGTAATAAAGAAATATTTTCAAAACTTAAAGATTTGTTTTTTAATAACTTTTCAAGTTTTGATATAGAAACATCTTGAAAATTTTGTTTAATTTCATCAACAACAGAATCAGATCCAATTTTATCTAGCTTATCTATTATTGAAATAAATTCATTTAAATTATTTTCAATACCAATGTAATCAGCAATTCCTCTTAAAATAAGCCTATGATTAATTTTAAAAACTAAATCATTGAAACCTAATTCACTAAAAATGCTATCGTATAATTTTATTAATTCAATTTCTTGGACAATTGAATTATTTCCAACCACATCTGCATCACATTGAGTAAATTCTTGAAATCTTCCATGCTGAGGACGATCAGCTCTCCAAACGGTTTGAATTTGAAAGCGTTTAAAAGGAAAAGTTAAGTTGTTTTGATGTTGTGCAACATACCTTGCTAAAGGGACAGTTAAATCATATCTAAGACCCTTTTCAGAGATAGATTTAGAGAATGATTTAAGATCATTAGAATTTAATGCATTTATATCTGCTTTTTTTACTTTTTCACCTGAATTAAGAATTTTAAAAACTAATCTATCGCCTTCATTTCCATATTTACCTAAAAGAGTACTGGTCTTTTCCAAAGCTGGAGTCTCAATTTCAGAAAAGCCAAAATTTTTGAAATTCTTTTTAAGAATATCAATTATATAATTTCTTTTAGAAAGCTCTGTGGGTAAGAAATCTCTAGTTCCTTTAGGATTAGAAGGTGCGTTAGACATTATGAACAATTAATAATAAAGCAAATATCTGATTTTTTTAAGAAAATAGAATCAGATTTTGAAATATTATTAAATAAGTTTAGTCTACCGCTTTTATTACTTCAAAAGATAATTCGTGAACAACATTTCTGTGTAGTCTTAGAGTAGCTACATAGGTACCAAGCCTTTTAACAGATCCTCCCATAATTTTTATAATTTTTTTATCAAAATCATATCCAAGGTTGGATAATTCACTATTTAAATCTGAACTAGAAATGGAACCAAATAATTTTCCGCCTGTTCCAGATTTAGCTCCAATTTTTAATTCTAACTTAGTAAGTTTTTTAACTAATTTATTAGCTTCATCAACAATCTTTTTTTCTTTGAATTCTCTTTGTTTAATATTTTCAGCTAAAACTTTTTTTGAGGATGGTGTAGCAAGTATTGCTAATCCTTGAGGAATTAAATAATTTCTTCCATATCCGTTTTTAACAGAAACTAGATCGTCTTTGAAACCTAAGTTAGGTACGTCGTTTTTTAAAATTAATTCCATAATATTATTTTAACATGTCTGCTTGGTAAGGTAAAAGTGCTAGATGTCTTGCTCTTTTAACAGCAACTGAAACTTTTCTTTGGTATTTTAAAGACGTTCCTGTTAATCTTCTTGGCAAAATCTTACCTTGTTCATTAATAAATCTTAAAAGAAAATCTGGATCTTTATAATCAACATACTTGATACCAGATCTTTTAAACATACAATATTTCTTGCTGTTTTTAGTTGCTATATCTAACGGAGTAAGATATCTAATTTCTCCTTGATTCGCTTTACCTGCTTGTTCTAATGTTGACATAATTAAGCTTTTTTAGTGTTACGTTCTCTTCTTTTAACGGACCAAGCATCAGCGTATTTATCTAATTTAACGTTTAAATATCGCATGATTCTTTCGTCTCTTTTCAACTCAGTTTCAAATGATTGAACAGTAGTGTTAGCAGCTTTAAAATCTATAAGATTGTAAAATCCACTTTTTTTGTTTTGGATAGGATAAGCTAATTTTTTTAGTCCCCAGTGTTCAACTGAGATAATTTCTGATCCTTCACTAATTAAAAAGTCTTCAAATTTTTTTACTGTCTCCTTTACCTGATCTTCAGATAAAACGGGATTTAAAATGAAAACAGCTTCGTAATGATTCATATATTTTATTAAAAATTGGTCGCAAAAATACATTTTTAATATACACTAACAAAATTCTATTCGTATTTAATTATATGGATCCACATCAATGGAAATCTGTATGCTTCTAAATTTTGAAATAGATTCAAAACTAGAGTGTATTTTTAAAATTATTTTTTTACTTTTTATTAAGTTTTTATCTATGGGTATTTTTATTTGTATAACATTAATATATCTATTTTGAATTCTAGGTATTAAAGGAAATTCAGGTCCAAAAACCTTATCTTTAAATCTAGTTTTTAAACTTTTACAAAACCACAATGCACCATTTTTCAAAGTTTCTTTGTTTTTGTGTTTTAATATAATTTTTATAATTCTAGAATATGGTGGATAATCAAATAAATGTCGTTCTTTCAATTGCTCATTAAACATACCTAAATAATCATTGTTCTTTATCTTATTCATTATACTATGTTTGGGATTAAAAGTCTGAACTATAACATTTCCTCTTGATTTATCTCTTCCAGATCTTCCAGCAACTTGTTGAATTAATTGAAAACATTTTTCCTGAGATCTAAAATCAGGAAAATAAATTAAATTATCAGCATTGATAACTCCGACAAGTTCTACATTTTTAAAATCTAATCCTTTACTAAGCATTTGAGTACCAACAAGTATTTGAAATTTATTCTCTTCAAAATCATTTATTAATTTAAAAAATGAATTTTTATTTTTGGTTGAATCTTGATCCATTCTTTCAACTTTATAATCAGGAAAATATTCTCTCAATTCTTCAACAATTTTCTGGGTACCCAACCCTTTTTTGATAAGTGAATTGGAAGAACATTTTAAACATTTGTTTTCATTATTAACACAATAACCACAATGGTGACATTTTAATTCGTCAGAAACTCTATGGTATGTTAATGCAACATCACAGTTTTTACAATGAAAAACATAACCACATGTTTCACATTCTTGATATGGCGAATAACCTCTTCTGTTTTGAAAAATAATTACTTGTTTTTTATTTATTAAAGTAGAATTAATATTAAATAATAAATTTTCAGAAAAACTTCCAATCATTTTATTTTTAATAGTAGACTCTCTTAAATCATTCAAAATAATGTTAGGCAATTCTACATTGTTATACCTTTTATTCAATTTTATTAATCCATATTTATTTGAAATAGCATTAAAATAAGACTCGATACTTGGAGTTGCAGATCCTAACAATGTTTTTGCATTGTGTAACATTCCT
>PADT01000022.1 GCA_002700465.1 Flavobacteriaceae bacterium
TATCGACAAAATTTCCTTGTTTGATCAAGTAACCACTTTAAGTGTTGATATACTTGACGAAAATGACGAAGTCGTTCCTCATAATTTGTATTATATTATTAATCGTGAAGGAAGTGGTCAAAGCCCAACGGTCGCTGATTCAGTTTTTGTTTCTTATAAAGGATTGACTCTTGGAAATAATGTTTTCGACTCAAGAAAGAATCCCGTATGGCTAGATAATACAACTGTTGTTAGAGGATTCAAAGAATTTAATGCATTATTAAAAAGAGGTGATATTTCAACAAATTCAAATGGAACTTATGAATTTAATAATTTTGGAGTGGGTTTTGTTATAATGCCATCTTTTTTAGGTTATTATGAAAATAGTACTGCTGGCATACAACCTTATTCACCACTTATTTTTCAAGTTAACATGCATACTATGAATACTGCTGATCATGACGCAGATGGAGTAAACTCCATTGATGAAGATTTAAATGGTGATCATATTTTTAGTAATGATGATACAGACTCAGATAATATACCTAATTATAGAGATCGGGATGATGATGGAGATGGAGTTTTAACTAAAGATGAATTTGACGTGGATGGAGATGGAGTCGCTGATGATACAGACGGAGATGGAATTCCTGATTATTTAGATAATGATGAAAATTAATATTTATAAATAATAAGAAACTCCTAAAAGATATAATCGTCCTTGCGATGTTATATATTGATTTTTAATTTCAACTTGGTTTTCCATAAAATTAATTTCATTTTCAGAAAAACCTCTTTCTGCTCTAAGGTCTATTTCAAATTTTCCAAATTTCAAACCTATTCCGTATTGTAGTCCTAATCTATATTGGTTTTTTAAATCATCTAAATCAATATTATCGTAACTCACATTTTTTATAAACTCAAATCTTGGTCCAGCAAAGATATTGACTAAACCGAAAGCTTTATAACCTAACATTAAGGGAACATCAATTTTGTTTTGATTAAAATCTGTTACAACATTTTGAGTTTGAACTAATACATATGGAATGTCATAGCTATTTTTTATTTTAGAATAAATTATTTCAGGTCTTATAAAAAAATCATTAATAGATAATTTAAGAAAAACTCCAATATGTTGACCGTTTCTTGATTCAAAAATATTGATACTATTATTAATTGATTCTATTTTTGAATCAATATTTAAATTGCTATTAAAACTTATTCCCCCTTTTATACCGTATTCAAATTGTGAAAATGCATTAAATGAAATAATTAAGAACAATAAATTAATTCTTTTCAAACTCTTTTTCTTTTAATTACTTTTAAACTTAAATCTATTATAGATTTATAATTAATTCCGTATTTATCCATTAACTGAGCAGGTGTTCCAGATTCACCAAATGTATCGTTTGTTGCTACAAATTCCTGAGGAACAGGTTTGTTTTTTACTAAAACTCTTGCCACACTTTCTCCTAATCCACCTAAAAAATTATGCTCTTCTGCAGTTACAACACATCCAGTTTTTGAAACAGACTTTATTATAGCTTTTTCATCTAAAGGCTTAATTGTGTGTATGTTTATAACCTCAGCTGAAACACCTTGATTGTTCAAAACTTTTGAAGCTTCAAGGGCTTCCCAAACTAAATGTCCAGTAGCAATAATTGTAACATCACTACCCTCTGTTAATTTCACTGCTTTTCCTATTTCAAAAACTTGATTTTCAGGCGTAAATACAGGCACTGCTGGTCTTCCAAATCTTAAATATACAGGACCAACGTAATCTGCTATAGCAATTGTTGCAGCTTTAGTTTGATTATAATCACATGGATTAATTACTACCATTCCAGGAAGCATTTTCATAAGACCAATATCTTCAAGTATTTGATGTGTTGCACCATCTTCACCGAGAGTTACACCGGCATGAGAAGCACATATTTTTACATTTTTTCCAGAGTATGCGATTGATTGTCTTATTTGGTCATAAACTCTCCCAGTGGAAAAATTTGCAAAAGTTCCAGTAAATGGAATTTTACCACCAATCGTTAATCCTGCTGCAATTCCCATCATGTTTGCTTCAGCAATACCAACTTGAAAAAATCTATTAGGATTTTCTTCAATAAATTTATTCATTTTTAATGATCCAATAAGATCTGCACAAAGCGCCACAACATTTGGATTTTTTCTTCCAAGTTCAGCTAAGCCGGCTCCAAAACCACTTCTAGTATCTTTTTTTTCAGTGTAAGTATATTCTTTCATTGTTATATTAAGTGATTTTGTTAATAATCTCCAAGAGTTTCTTTGTTTTGAGACAAGGCTGAAATCAATTGTTCATCGTTTGGCGCTTTTCCATGCCATGCATGTGTATGCATCATGAAATCCACACCATTACCCATCATAGTTTTTAGTAATACGCAAATAGGTTTTTTATTTCCGCAAAGTGATTTTGCAATTAATAATCCTTTAGAAATATCATCAATGTTATTACCATTTTCAACTTCTAACACATCCCATCCAAAAGCTTCAAATTTTTCTTTGATACTTCCCATTGGAAGAACATCATCTGTTGCACCATCAATTTGTTTTCCGTTTAAATCAACAGTAGCAATCAAATTATCAATTTTTTTTGCAGATGCATACATAATAGCTTCCCAGTTTTGTCCCTCCTGCAACTCTCCATCACCCATAAGTAAATAAACTAAATTTGAATCGTCGTTTAGTTTCTTTGCTTCTGCAGCTCCAATAGCAACGGATAAACCTTGCCCGAGTGATCCTGAGGCGATTCTGACACCAGGAAGACCTTCGTGTGTAGTCGGATGACCTTGTAATCTTGAATTTAACAATCTAAATGTATTTAATTCTTTAACGGGAAAATATCCAGTTCTAGCTAAAACACTGTAAAAAACAGGTGAAATGTGACCGTTAGATAAAAAGAATATATCTTCATCATAGCCATCCATTTCAAAGCCTTCTTTTCTGTTCATGATTTCATTATAAAGTACTACCAGAAATTCAGCACACCCCAATGATCCTCCTGGATGTCCAGAATTTACTTTATGAACCATTCTAAGAATATCTCTTCTGACTTGTGTGGTTAACTCATTTAAATTGTTTTGCATGTAAATTATTTTATAATTATAAATTTAATTATATGATGCCCCATTGCAAACTAATTTCTGTAATTAAATACATAATTAATTAACAATTTTAATTAGGTATTATTAATAACTATAGATGATTATCTTTGATCTTTTATTTTTATGAAATTTAAATTAGAACATAAAGATTCTGAATCAAAAGCTAGAGCATGTGCTATTGAAACAGATCATGGAGTTATTCAAACTCCAATTTTTATGCCAGTAGGAACTGCCGCAACAGTTAAGGGTGTTGATCAGCTGATTTTAAAAAAAGAAATTAATCCTGATATAATTTTAGCAAATAATTATCATTTGTATTTAAGACCAGGTCCTGAAATTATTTCTAAAGCTGGAGGAATTCATAAATTTATGAACTGGGATTCTCCAATCCTTACTGATAGTGGAGGTTATCAAGTTTATTCTTTATCTGCAAATAGAAAAATTAAAGAAGAAGGTGTTAAGTTTAAATCTCACATAGATGGTTCTTATCATTTTTTTACACCAGAAAGAGCTATTAATATTCAAAAATCAATTGGAGCAGATATAATAATGGCTTTTGACGAATGCACACCTTATCCATGTGAATATAATTATGCTAAAAAATCTATGCACATGACGCATAGATGGTTGATTAGATGTATTAATGAATTTAATAAGTCTGATCCAGTTCATGGTTATTCCCAAACTTTATTTCCAATTGTACAGGGAAGTGTATATAAAGATTTAAGGTTACAGTCTGCAGAATTTATCTCTGAAACTAATGCTTTTGGAAATGCAATTGGAGGTTTATCGGTAGGCGAACCTGCAGAAGAAATGTATGCTATGACTGAAGTAGTATGTAATGTCCTTCCAGAAGAGAAACCCAGGTATTTAATGGGTGTAGGTACTCCTATTAATTTATTAGAAAATATAGCTCTTGGTGTAGATATGTTTGATTGCGTAATGCCAACAAGAAATGCAAGAAATGGTATGTTGTTTACAGCTCATGGAAGAATAAATATTAAAAATAAAAAATGGGAAAATGATTTTAGTCCCCTGGATAGTGATAACTATTCGTATGTTGATACATACTATTCAAAAGCATATTTAAGACACTTATTTACTGTTAAGGAATCGTTAGGAAGACAAATTGCAACAATTCATAACTTAGCTTTCTATTTATGGTTGGTTAGAGAAGCTAGAAATCAAATTTTAAAAGGAACTTTTATAGCCTGGAAAAAATTAATGGTAAGACAAATGGATAATAAATTATAATTTTTGAAAATTTTAGATAACTATATTATTAAAAAATATTTGATAACATTCACTTCAATGTTATTACTATTTATTCCTATTGGAATTTTAGTTGATCTTTCTGAAAAAATAGATAAATTAAAAGAATTTGACGTTCCGTTTAATGAAATTGTAGATTATTATTCAAATTTTGTTTGGTATTTTGGTAATACTCTTTATCCAATTTTTGTTTTTTTAGCTGTAATATGGTTTACATCAAAAATAGCTAATAATTCTGAGGTTATTGCCATTCTAAGTTCAGGCATCTCATTTAATAGATATTTAAAACCATTTATGATTGCAGCTTTTATTGTAGCTGTTTTCGCTCTCTTTTCAGGTATGTTTATAGTTCCAGAAAAGAATAAAAAATACAATGAGTTTCAGTATAAATATTTGAAAAAAAATAAAAAATCAAGAGAAACTTCTAAAATTTACAAACAAGTTAACGATAGCGATTTTATTTATGTAAGTAGTTATAATCCAACAAGAGAGATGGCTTATGATTTTTCTTATGAAAAATTTGTAGATAATTCTTTAAGTTATAAAATAACTGCTCGTAATATTAGATGGGTTTCTGAAGATAGTATATATAGATTAAACGATTATTTTAAAAGAACCTTCAAGAATGACAAGCAGTTAATTGAATCTAAAAGAATTAAAGACACCATTTTCTCATTTAAAATAGATGAGCTTTCAAGTTTAAATTATATGGCAGAAACACAAAATTTCTTTCAGCTCAATAAATTCATTAATCAAGAAATTGAAAGTGGATCTCCATTAATAAATAATCATTTATTAGTTAGACATAAAAGATGGAGCATACCTTTTTCTACATTTGTATTAACTCTTTTAGCTGTCTCTGTTTCTTCATTTAAACGAAGGGAAGGAATGGGTATTAATTTAGCATTTGGAATCATTACTGCTTTTACATTTGTCTTTTTTGATAAGTTTTTCTCAGTTATGGTAAGTAAATCAAATTTATCTCCTTTTTTAGGTGCGTGGATTCCTAACTTTGTTTTTCTCTTATTAGCTTTTTATTTTTTAAAAAATGCCAAAAAATAAACTAAAAAGCTTATTACATTTTCATTTTATAGTTTTCATTTTTGGATTCACTGCAATATTAGGTTCACTAATTTCTGTTGACTCTTTAAGCTTAGTCTGGTATAGAATGTTAATTGCTTTAATTTTATTGTTGTTAATTGCTTTAATTTTTAAAAAAAATATAAAAGTTTCAAAACAAATTCTCATAAAATTGCTATTCTGTGGAGTATTAATTTCTTTACATTGGATTACTTTTTTTCAAGCTATTAAGGTTTCTAATGTCTCGATTACTTTAAGTGTGCTTTCATTAGGTGCATTTTTAACTTCATTTTTAGAACCGTTTTTTTATAAACGGAAAATAATTCCTTATGAAATTTTTTTAGGAATTTTTGTTGTAATTGGAACCTCTTTAATTTTTAAATCTCAATTTTATTATGTTGAAGGAATATTTTACGCTTTAATATCAGTCTTTCTTAGTGTAATTTTTGGATTAATCAATGGAAAGCTAATTGAAAATTCAAGTTCTTTGACAATAACTATTTATGAACTTTTAGGAGGTGTTTTATTAATTACTTTAATCTTAATATTTGTTGGTGATTTTAATACTGATTTTTTTAAAATTTCTAGTTCTGACTGGTTCTGGCTATTATTATTAGGCTCCGTATGTACAGCTTATGCTTTTGTTGTTTCTGTAGAAGTTTTAAGACATTTATCCCCTTATTCATTAATGATATCCATTAATATGGAGCCAGTTTATGGAATTATTTTAGCAATTTTTATTCTAAATGAAAATAGTAAATTATCAATAGAGTTTTATATTGGCTTTATTATAATTTTTATTTCTGTTATTTTAAATGGAATTATAAAGCTTCGTAAAAATAAAATCATTTAATTTTTTTTTATTTATATATTTGAAAATATTTTAATAATATGGAATATTTAGATTTTGAATCTCCTTTAAAAGAATTAGAGGATCAACTAGCTGAATGTAAATTAATTGGTGAGAAATCTGAGGTGGATGTTTCAGAGACTTGTGAAAAATTATTAAAAAAAATTGATATTACTAAACAAGATATTTATAAAAATATTACTCCTTGGCAAAGAGTACAATTATCAAGACATCCTTCTAGACCATATACGTTAGATTATATTCAAGCTTTAACAAATGGATCATTTTTAGAATTGCATGGTGATAGAAATATTGGCGATGATAAGGCCATGATTGGTGGGTTTGGAAAAATTGATGATCAATCTTTCCTATTTATTGGACAGCAAAAGGGATATAACACTAAAACTCGTCAATACCGTAATTTTGGAATGGCAAATCCTGAAGGATACAGAAAAGCATTAAGGCTTATGAAGTCTGCAGAAAAATTTAATATCCCCATTGTTACTTTAATTGATACACCAGGTGCTTTTCCAGGTTTAGAAGCTGAGGAAAGAGGTCAAGGAGAAGCCATAGCACGTAATATATTTGAAATGTTCAATATTAGAACTCAAATTATTTCAATTGTAATAGGTGAAGGTGCCTCTGGGGGAGCTTTAGGAATTGCAGTTGGAGATCATGTAATGATGCTTGAAAATACATGGTATTCTGTTATATCTCCTGAATCTTGTTCTTCTATACTTTGGAGAAGTTGGGATTATAAAGAAAAAGCTGCTGAAGCCTTAAAATTAACTCCCAACGATATGAAAAAGAATAACTTAATTGATAAAATCATTCTTGAACCTTTGGGAGGCGCCCATAGCAATAGAGAAAAGATTTTTAAATCTGTTAAAAAAGCTATTATCAATTCATTTAATTTATTATCTCAAAAAAATTTAGATGATTTAATTAATGATAGAATGAATAAGTTTACTTCGATGGGTGTGTTTGATGAATAAAAACTTCCAGATGTTAACAATTAATTTGATTTATTAACAAATTATTGTTTGTTTAATAACCCTTTTTTTTAGCTAAATCTATTTTACTTTTTTTAAGTTAGTTGTATGGAAAAAGTCAAACCAAATTTTGATAGATCTTTTAAAAAACCTCAGGTTGTTCCTTTTGAAAAAGGAAAACTTCCTCCTCAGGCTTTAGATTTAGAAGAAGTTGTTTTGGGTGCAATGATGATCGATAAGAAAGGTGTAGATGCTGTTATAGATATTTTACATTCAGAAGCTTTTTACAAAGAATCTCATCAATATATCTTTCAAAGTATAGTAAAGTTATTTGAAAATACTGAACCAATAGATTTATTAACAGTATCTACAAAACTCAAATCTGATGGTAAATTAGAAAAAGCTGGAGGAGATTATTATTTAGTTCAACTTACTCAAAAGGTATCATCATCTGCTCACATTGAATATCATGCTAGAATTATATTACAAAAATATATACAAAGGAGTTTGATTAGAATTTCAACTGAAATTATAGAGGAGTCTTACGATGAAACAAAGGATGTTTTTAATTTGTTAGATAAAGCAGAATCTAAACTTTATGATGTAACCCAAGGAAATATTAAAAAATCTACGGAAACTGCTCAAAGCTTAGTAATACAAGCAAAGAAAAAAATTGAAGAAATATCAAATAAAGATGGTCTTAGTGGAATTCCATCTGGTTTTTCAGACCTTGATAAATTAACCTCAGGATGGCAACCAAGTGATTTAGTTATTATCGCAGCTCGTCCTGGAATGGGTAAAACTGCATTAACATTGTCTATGGCTAGAAATATTGCAGTAGCAAAAAATATTCCAATAGCATTTTTCTCTTTAGAAATGTCCTCAATACAATTAATTACAAGACTTATTTCATCTGAGACTGGATTATCATCCGAAAAATTAAGAACTGGTAACTTAGAAAAGTTTGAATGGGAACAATTAAATGTAAAAGTATCTGCTTTAGAAAATGCTCCTTTGTTTATTGATGACACTCCTTCATTATCAATTTTTGACCTTAGAGCTAAAGCAAGAAGATTGTCATCCCAACACGGAATTAAACTTATTGTAATTGATTATCTTCAATTAATGACAGCTGGAGGATCAAATAAAAATGGTAACCGAGAACAGGAAATATCAACTATTTCTAGAAACTTAAAAGCTTTAGCTAAAGAATTAGATGTTCCAGTTATTGCTTTATCTCAATTATCAAGGGCAGTTGAAACAAGAGGAGGGAGTAAAAGACCTATCCTTTCAGATTTAAGAGAATCTGGTGCAATTGAACAAGATGCGGATATCGTTTCTTTTATTTATAGACCTGAATATTATAAAATTGATGAGTGGGACGATGAAGAACGAACTCCATCTGCAGGTCAAGCAGAATTTATAGTTGCAAAACACAGGAATGGAGGTTTGAATAATATTAAACTCAAGTTTGTTTCTAACTTAGGAAAATTCGAAAATTTAGATAATTTTGAAACTCCATTTGAATACCAATCAAAAATAAATAAGGATAGTCTAAAAGTTAATCCAGATCAAGCTTTTGAAAGTGGTGGGTACAGAGATGATAATGAGGATATGCCTTTTTAAATAATCTCTATTTTACTTTATTTACAATTTCTGTAAAAGCTTCAGGGTTATTCATTGCTAAGTCAGCTAAAACTTTTCTATTAATATCAATATTATTAGCTTTTAGTTTACCCATAAGTTCAGAATAAGATAATCCATGTAACCTTGCTCCAGCATTTATTCTGGTAATCCAAAGTGCTCTGAATGTTCTTTTCTTGTTTTTTCTATCTCTGTAAGCATAGGTAAGACCTTTTTCAACAGCATTTTTAGCTACTGTCCATACGTTCTTTCTTCTTCCGAAATATCCTTTAGCTTGTTTAAGAATTTTTTTTCTTCTTTGTCTTGAGGCGACTGAATTTACTGATCTAGGCATTTTATTTATTATTTTTTGGATGAGGTGTCACACTTATGAACTTTAGACCTTTTTCCTGGTTAAACTTGTTTTATAAACCGTTTTATTTCAAACGTAGTTGTTGTTTAATATTGTTGCTATCGCTGTCACTTACAAGCCCAGAGTGAGTTAGTTTTAACTTCCTCTTTTTTGATTTTTTTGTTAAGATGTGACTTTTAAAAGCGTGCTTTCTTTTAATTTTACCTGTTCCAGTAACTTTGAATCTTTTCTTAGCACTAGATTTTGTTTTCATTTTAGGCATAACTTCTCTATTATTTATTTCTTTGGGGCAACAAACATAATCATTTTTTTTCCTTCCATTGTAGGTAAGGACTCAACTTTTCCATATTCTTCTAATTCTTGAGCAAGTTTTAATAACAGTATCTGACCTTGTTCTTTAAAAATTATCGATCTTCCTTTGAAAAAAACATATGCTTTTAATTTAGCACCTTCTTTGAGGAACTTTATACCATGTTTCTTTTTAAATTGATAATCATGTTCATCGGTTTGGGGACCAAATCGAATCTCTTTTACAATAACTTTAGTTGATTTTGCTTTTAATACTTTATCTCTTTTCTTTTGTTCATATAAAAACTTTTTATAATCTAATATTTTACAAACTGGGGGTGAAGCTTTTGGAGAAATTTCAACTAAATCTAATTCTAGTTCATTAGCTAAATCAATCCCCTTTTGAAGTGGATATACTCCTACCTCAACGTTATTACCAACGAGTCTAATTTCACTGGCTCTAATAAATCCGTTTATTTTATGAGGATTCTCTTTAATTATTCTAGCAGGTCTTCTGCTTCTTTTTCTTCTAATTGCTATAGCTGTAAGTTTAAATTATTAAAAATCTTTTATTGTTTCAATTGTTTTTTTCTTTAAAAATTGAGTAAAATCATCAATACTCATTTTTCCTATGTCCATTCCGCCGTGCGCTCTTATAGGAAATATTTCATCTTTAACTTCTTCATCACCAATAATTAACATGAATGGAACTTTATTAAGTTCTGATTCACGTATTTTTTTCCCTACTGTCTCGCTTCTATCATCAACAGTGGCGCGAATTTCGTCATTTTCTAGTAATTTTAAAACTTTTTCGCTATATATTTTGTGTTTTTCTCCAACAGGAATAATAGATACTTGATTCGTAGTTAACCACAAAGGAAAATTACCACCAGTATGTTCTATTAAAATAGCTATAAACCTTTCTAAACTTCCAAAAGGAGCTCTGTGAATCATTACCGGCCTTTGTGATTGATTATTTTTGTCCACATAAGTTAAATCAAATCTTTCAGGAAGATTATAATCTACCTGAATTGTGCCTAGTTGCCACTCTCTTCCTAAAGCATCTTTAACCATAAAATCTAATTTTGGTCCATAAAATGCAGCTTCTCCATATTCGATTTTATAATTTAAACCTTTTTCTTTAGTTGCGTTTACTATAGCATTTTCTGCTTGTTTCCAATTATCATCAGAACCAATATATTTATCTTTATTTTTTGGATCTCTTAAAGAAACTTGAGCCTTAAAGTTTTCAAAACCAAGTGATTTAAAGACATACAAAACTAAGTCTATTACATTTTTAAATTCAGAATTTAATTGTTCTTGTGAGCAAAAAATATGGGCATCATCCTGAGTAAAACCTCTAACTCTTGTTAATCCATGTAATTCACCACTTTGTTCATATCTATAAACTGTTCCAAATTCAGCATATCTTACAGGAAGTTCTTTATAACTCCATTGTTTTGCATTGTACATTTCACAGTGATGTGGACAATTCATAGGTTTTAATAAAAACTCTTCTCCATCTGCAGGAGTAGTTATTGGTTGAAAACTACTTTCTCCATATTTTTGATAATGACCAGAGGTCATATAAAGTTCTTTGTTACCTATATGAGGGGATATTACCTGTTTGTATCCAGCTTTTTTTTGAGCTTTTTTTAAGAAATTCTCTAATCTATCTCTTAATTCAGCTCCTTTTGGAAGCCATAATGGTAAACCTTGTCCTACTTTATTTGAGAATGTAAATAACTCTAATTCTTTTCCAAGCTTTCTATGATCTCTTTTTTTAGCTTCTTCAATAAGATTTAAATATTCTGTTAATTCTTTTTGTTTAGGAAATGAAATTCCGTAAACCCTGGTAAGTTGTTTGTTATTTTGATCAGCTCTCCAATAGGCACCTGCAACACTCATTAGTTTCACTGCTTTTATATGTCCGGTATGTGGAATATGACCCCCTCTACATAAATCTGTAAAATTATCGTGATCACAAAACGTTATTTCTCCATCTTCTAAGTTTTCTATCAGTTCTACCTTGTATTGATTTTTTATACTTGAGTAATATTTTAAAGCAGATTTTTTTGAAATTGATCTAAGTTTAAATTCGTGTTTTTCTCTAGCAATTTCAATCATTCTTTTTTCTATTCTAGAAAAATCTTTCTCTGACATTGAATGCTCTCCAAAATCTACGTCATAATAGAATCCATTATTTATTGCAGGACCAATAGTAAGTTTTATATTTTTATAAAATTCCTTTAAAGTTTGTGCTAATATATGAGCTGAGGAATGCCAGAACGCTTTTTTTCCTTCAGAATCATTCCATGTGTAAAAAGTTAAATCTCCATTATCTTTAAGCTCAGTAACTGTTTCAATTATTTTTCCATTGAATTTTGCAGAAATTATATTTCTAGCAAGTCCATCGCTAATTGAAGATGCAATTTGAAAAGGTGTTATTCTAGATTCATATGATCTAGTAGCTCCATCTGGAAATTTAATTTCAATCATTTGTAAAAAAATATTATTACAAAGATAATATCATTGAATTACTTAACAACTTAACTGTCTTTTTTTTTAAATATAGAATCTACAATATTTTTTAAACCTCTAATACCTTGAATAATAGCTATTATACATATTATTATACTAATTGAAAAAACAATATTAAACCATGGGTGATCTTCATTTTTTAATGACTGAAACATTAATGTAGGACCTAGGAACATAAAAAAAAAGGACAATATTACCTGCTTAAAACCTTTAGAAAATAGATTTTTTTTCATTTTATATGACTCTTAATTGCTTTTCTAACACTTTTATGAATATTTAAAAGCTCACTTGCCTTTTTTTTATTTACTCCTAAGGTATTCATGATAATGTTTTTTCCTCTGTTTACTAATTTATCATTTGAAAGTTGCATGTCTACCATTTTATTTCCCTTAATTTTACCAATCTTAATCATTGATATTGTGGAAATCATATTTAGTACCAATTTTTGAGCAGTTCCAGCTTTCATTCTTGAACTTCCAGTTACTACTTCGGGACCGACATTGATTTCAATTGGGTATTTACAAGCTAAAGATAACGGACTTCCTGGATTACACGTTATACACCCTGAAGGTATGTTGTTTTTATTGCAATTACTTATAGCACCTAATACATATGGCGTAGTTCCTGATGCAGCAATTCCAATTACAAAATCTTTTTTGTTAATATTATGTTCTAATAAATCTTCCCATCCTTTCATGGGTTCATCCTCAGCATTTTCAATACTTTTTCTTATTGCTTTATCTCCACCTGCTATGATTCCGTTAACAAGAGTGTTCTTAACTCCAAAAGTTGGAGGACACTCAGAGGCATCAACTACACCTAATCTTCCACTTGTTCCTGATCCAATGTAAAAAAGTCTTCCTCCTTTACTAATTTGTTCAATTACTTTTAAAATTAAATTATTTATATTATTTAATTCTTTTTGAACATTATAAGCAACACTTTTGTCTTCCTTGTTAATTATTTCTAGCAATTCCAAAGACGATTTTAATTCTAAATCATCATAATTTGAATTCGATTCTGTTATTTTTTCAAAACTCATAAATTATTTTTAATCAAAAAAACCATCTGGGGCATCATTTTTAAATAATCTAAAGTAATCAAATTCAGAAACTCTGTAATAACCTAAAGGAAAATTTTCAGGATTGGATTGATTTCTTACATTTCCTTTGATTACTGAATTTGCAGTAGAGAATGGTCTTCCGTTTTGTGCTCCAGCTTGAGATGTAAGTATATTGAGATAATTGTAGTAATCTTCAGTTATTCCGTTTATTTCGATATTAATATAATCTTCTTCTTTTAAATATTCAGTTTTATCAATAAAAAATGAAAAAGTAAATTCATTTCCGTTTATGTACTTATCTAAAGCAGGTAAATAATCAACCTTGCCATTTATTTTCGGACCAAATTTCCACAAATAATAATTACCTAACTCTGGTGGATCGCTAAAAGTTACAAGTAGTTCAACTTCATCTTCATTTAATGACTTTCTATCACCAAACTTTACAGAATTAATTTTCGGAGTTTGAACTAATTTTTCAGTTGAAACATAAGTATTATTATCATGTTTAATCGATATAATATAATCCTCATTTTTAATATTATTTACGTTTGCCCAATAATATGATTTAACGTTGTCAAAATTTAAATTAATTATATCATCATTTACTAAAATAGAAACTTGTGCATTTTCAACAATATTAATTTCTTCAGAAAAATAAGGAATTGTTTCGCTTAGTTTGATAACAGCTGTTCCGTTAATACTATCTCTATGTTTTGAGATACTAGCATCTACTACTAATCTTTTGTCTTTAAAATCAGTATCTAATTCTATTACTTTTTCACAGCCAGACGTTAATACTATTAAAATTATTAAAATAAGATTTTTCATCAGAATTTAAAATTATAAGTTATACTTGGAACAATACCAAAAATAGAAAGTTGAACTGCTTCATTTTTCAAAGTTTCACTATTTTCTCTGAAAAAAATCGAATTCGCATTATCTCTGTTATATATGTTGTAAAAACCAAATATCCATTCACTTTTATATTGTTTTATCTTCTGAGAATTCAATGTTACTGAAACATCTAATCTGTGGTAATTGGGTAATCTTTTTGAATTCCTAGGTCCATAGTTTGGAATATTTAAATCCATGTAAGTATACTGTCCCACAGGGTAGTTAGTAGGTTGACCAGTTTGAAATATGAAATTAGTATTTAGCGTAAATTTATCTGATATTTTATAGTTTGAAACAAAGCTAATGTCATGAGTTTTATCATATGATGTAAAATACCATTCACTATCATTTATACCTTCTTCAAAACTTGTTCTTCCTTCAGTTTTTTGCTCTGATTTTGACAGAGTGTATGCTAACCAATAATTATGTCTTCCATTACTTTTTTTAAACAAAAATTCCCATCCATATGCTCTTGATTTTCCGGGTAGTAAAACACGCTCTACTGCTTCATTAGCTACTAAATCTGCTCCATCGATATAATCAAGTCTATTTTTAATTTTTTTATAAAATAATTCAGTTTCTAAATTAAATTTATTTTTAATTTTTGATTGAAACCCTAATGCCCATTGATCTAGCTTTTGGGGTTTTAAATATGGGCCACTAGGTGTCCAAACATCCAAAGGCGCTGGCGCACTTGTATTTGATATTAAATGTATGTATTGATTTAATCTATTGTAGCTAGCTTTTACAGATTTATTATCAAAGTTATAGGCAAAGTTTAACCTAGGCTCAATATTTCCATACGCTTTTATGGTGTTTTTATTTATATCAAATTTTCCTGATGATTCAGCACCTTTATATATGCCTAAATTAGAATCATAATCAACTGGATTATCATTTAAATAACTGTTTAGACCATTTTGCTTAAATCTAAGAAACTGATTTATTCTCAGGCCATATCTTAATGCAATTCGTTTTGAAATATTATGAACAACATCAAAGTATGCGGAATTTTCTAATGCATATTTTTTATTTAAATTTTTATAATTAATACCCGAATCATTAATTGGTTTTATTTCCCCTGGATTAAATTCATAATAGATAGAATTAAGTCCATAATTAAATTGAATTTTTTCAGAATAATAGTTTTTTAAATCGAACTTTATATTTAAATTTTTTATTCCCGAATTCCAATTAAATCCAATAAAATCAAGGGTTAATCCATAATAATAATCACTGTATATAATTGATGTATTTGTGAATGTTTTGTCGTTCAACAAATGATTCCATCTTAGGTTAATAGTAGAATTTCCATAAGTGTTGGAAAAAGTGTTATTTAATCTAAATAAATCTCTTCCAAAATAACCTGAAAAATACAAAGTATTCTTATCGTCTATTTTAAAGTTAGACTTCGTATTTAAATCATAAAAATATGCTACATTTTCTATATCAGTTAATTTTAAAAATAAATGAGCATACGATCCACGTCCTGCAATTAGAAATGAACTTTTATTTTTTTGAATAGGCCCTTCAAAAAGTAATCTACTTGAGATTAAACCAATTCCGCCACTAAGTTTATTTACCTTGCTGTTTCCGTCTTTTTGATAAACATCTAATACAGAAGATAATCTTCCACCATAAGAGGCAGGAATACCTCCTTTGTAAAGTTTTAGTTCTTTAATTGCATCTGAATTAAATACCGAAAAAAGTCCAAATAAGTGGGAGGAATTATAAATGATAGCTTCATCAAATAAAATTAAATTTTGATCGCCTGCACCTCCACGGACATTAAATCCCCCAGTTCCTTCACCTGAATTTGAAACTCCAGGCAAAAGTTGAATTGTTTTTAACAAATCTGATTCACCAAATAGTACAGGTGTTTGTTTTATGGTTTGATTAGACAAGATATTTAAACTCATTACAGGTTTTTTAATATCTATTTCCTCAACATTCTTGGTGACCACTACTTCATTTAAATTTTCAACATTTTCCTCCAAATAATAGTTTAGTTTTAGGTCTTTTTCAA
>PADT01000023.1 GCA_002700465.1 Flavobacteriaceae bacterium
AATAACAGATGGATCATCTGGTTTAGTTCTTGGTGAAATTATTTTCTCAAGATAACCATTTTCATTAATTAAATATTTTTGAAAATTCCATTTAACTGATGAATCTTTATAACCATTTTTGTTCTTGCTAGTTAAGAACTTATATAATGGATGCATGTCAGACCCTTTAACAGAAATTTTTTCCATCATTGGAAAAGACACACCATAATTTTTTAAGCAAAATGCTGCTATTTCATCATTTGAACCTGGTTCTTGCCATAAAAAATTATTAGCAGGAAAGCCTACGATTACAAAATTATCTGATTTGTATTCTTTATACATTTTTTCAAGAATTTCATATTGATATGTCAATCCACACTTCGAAGCTGTATTAACAACCATAACTTTTTTCCCTTTTAAACTAGACATACTGAATGTATTTCCATCTAAATCAGTTAGTTTAAACTGGTGAATACTTTCTTTTATAGAGCTAGAGGAAGGTTCTTGTGAGTTACAAGAGAAGGTAAAGAATCCCATAAATAAAAAAATTATATTTTTCATGTTTAATTAAATCGCAAAACTCATGCCACAATAAAATCATACAATTTCTGCAGATAACCCAGCTTGTAATAATTTAGTACACATTGGTTTTAAGTCAGAGTAAGATCCTGATTTAACGCTACATTTTCCTTTATAATGTACAATTAATGAACATTGTTCAGCTTGTTCTAAAGTATGATCGCAAACACTGATTAATGTGTTTATAACATGATCAAACGTATTCACATCATCATTATAAAGAATGATTTCATTTTCATGCATTAAATCAGTCTCAGAAAGATGTTTTTCAGAAATTTTTTCTTTAGTTCCCAACACTCTCTAATTTACAAAATAAATAATTTAGTTATTGGCTTTTATTATTTGAATAAAATCGTTTGAGTTTAAAGCTGCTCCTCCAATAAGTCCGCCATCTACATCTTTTTTATTAAAAATTTCAACTGCATTAGATGGTTTTACACTTCCTCCATAAATTATGGAGAGATCGTTAGCTATTTTATGGCTAAACTTTTCTAAAATATAATTTCTAACAAATTCATGTATTTCCTGGGCTTGATCAGCAGATGCTGTTTCTCCTGTTCCAATAGCCCATACTGGTTCATAAGCCAAAACAATTTTTTGCCAAGACTTTGCATCCAATTTCATTACTGTATTATCTAATTGACTTTTAACAATATCAAAATGAGAATTAGATTTTCTGTCTTTTAATTCTTCACCAAAACAAAATATAATATTCAAATTGCTCTCTAGAGCTAAATTGATTTTTTTTAATAGTAGCTCGTCGTTTTCGTGATAGTATGCTCTTCGTTCAGAATGACCAATTAAAGTGGTGTAAACTCCAACACTTTTTAACATATCCGTTGAAACCTCACCTGTATAAGCTCCAGATTTATTATCATTAATATTTTGAGCCACAACCTCAATGTTAACATCTTTTAATTGATCAACTGCAGTTTTTAAAAATGGAAAAGATGGAGAAATCATAACTTTCACATCTGTTCTACCTACATTTTGTTTTAGATCGTTAATTAAATTAATTGTTTCATTTAAACTGTTATTCATTTTCCAGTTTCCAGCTACGATTTTTTTTCTCATTATTTAATTTTAAAAATTATTTTTTGTTCTTGGGTCAAGCCAAGTATATATTACATCAACAAAGATATTGATCATTATGAATATTATAGAAATTGTAAGAACAGATCCGATTAAAACAGGAACATCTAATTTATTTAAAGCATCAACAATTTCTTTACCTAAACCATTCCATCCAAATATATATTCCACAAAAACAGAACCCGCTAGCATACTTGCAAACCATCCTGATAAAGCTGTAATTACAGGGTTTAATGAATTTTTAAAAGCATGGTTTTTTATAACATTAAATCTTGAGAGTCCCTTAGCATAAGCTGTTTTTATGTAATTTTTGGAAAGCACTTTTAACAATGAATTTCTCATCATTTGAGAAATTACTGCAATTGGTCTGATTCCTAAAACAACAGAGGGAAGAATAAGATTTTTTAACTGTAATTTCATTTGTTCACCATAATCATCTAATTCGTATAAACTTCCTGTCATATTTAGTCCAGTAAATTCATTTAAAACAAATCCAAAAAACCAAGCAAATACTATTGCGCTAAAAAAAGAAGGTACACTCATTCCTAATGTACTTAGAAGTTGAATTGAGTAATCAATCCAAGTATTTTTATTTAAAGCTGATAATATCCCTAAGAACATACCCAAGAATACTGCAATTAAAATTGAAGCAAAGGCTAAAACAAACGTGTTTGGTAATGTGTTTTTAATAACATCTATTACAGAAACACCATTTTTCTGATAAGAATCTCTTAAGTAAGGAGTTTTTACAACAATAAATGAGTTATTATTTTCTAAAACCCTTAGATAATTATATTTATTTTCTTTTAAAAAAGAAATATTTTCTGGATTTTTTGAATGATATGAAACCAACGACAAATCATTCAAATAATACACATACTGAGTAAAAATGGGCTTGTCAAAACCATATTTTTTTTTCAAAACAATTAATTGTTCAGAATTTTCGTTTTGACCAAGCATCATTTGAGCAGGATCTCCAGGCAAAATATTGAATAAAAAAAAGATTACGGTAACTACTCCAAAAAGGGTAATTAATATGTTACCTAATTTTTTCCAAAACCACAACATAATTATTTATTTGTTTTGTAAATGAATTAAAGCAAATACAGAGTAGTTTATCATATCTTGATAATTTGCATCTATTCCTTCACTTACAAGAGTTTTTCCGTTATTATCTTCAATTTGCTTAATTCTCAGTATTTTTTGAATAATTAAGTCTGTAAGTGAACTTACTCTCATATCTCTCCATGCTTCTCCGTAATCGTGATTCTTATTTTCCATTAAACTTTTGGTTTCTGAAAAATTAAAATCATAAAGTTTAAGAGCTTGTTTTAAGTTTAAATCTGGAGATTCTACAACTCCTTTTTCAATTTGAATTAAAGACATTATGGAATAATTAATAATCCCTATAAATTCTGAAAATTCGCCCTCATCAACTTTTCTTTCTTTATTAGTTTGAAGTCCTCTTATTCTTTGAGCTTTAATAAAAATCTGATCAGTTAATGATGTTAATCTAAGTATCCTCCACGCACTTCCATAATCTGTCATTTTTTTTTTGAACAGATCTCTGCAGATTGAAGTAATTTGATCGTATTGAGTTGAAGTATTTATAGCCAATTATTTTTTTATATAAATTTCGTTGAAAAAATTGAATTAGGTAGATTACTTTTGTAAAAAGTTATTAAAAATCATGATTTTAAATATTAAAGGAAATACTTTAGACTTGTCTAGTCCTAAAATCATGGGTGTTTTAAATGTAACTCCTGATTCATTTTATGATGGTGGAGTCTATTCAAACGAAAAAAAAATATTACTCCAAGTCGAAAAAATGATTTCAGACGGAGCAGATATTATTGATATTGGAGGCTTTAGTTCAAAACCAGGTGCAAAAACTATTTCAGTAAAAGAAGAAGAAAAAAGAGTAATTCCAATTATAAAACTTATTAATAATACATTTAATAAAATTATTATTTCGGTTGATACTTTTAGAGGTGAAATTGCTGAAAAATCATTAAATGAAGGAGCTTCTATAATAAATGATATTTCTGGTGGAAATTTAGATAAAAACATTTATAAAATAGCAAATAAATATAGAGTACCATATATAATGATGCACATGAAAGGAGTTCCTGCAAATATGCAAGCAAATCCAAAATATGAAAATATTAATTACGAAATCATAAAAGATTTCTCATATAAAATAGATTTAGCAGAAAAAAAAGGAGTTTGTGATATTATAATAGACCCTGGTTTTGGCTTTGGTAAAAGCATTGAACACAATTATCAAATATTAAATAACATAAAGCTTTATACCGTTTTAAAAAAGCCAATATTAGTTGGTATTTCAAGAAAATCAATGATTTATAAGCTTTTAAAAACAGACCCTTCTAAAGCACTGAACGGTACAACTAGCTTAAATACAATAGCATTAATTAATGGAGCTAATATTTTAAGAGTTCATGATGTTAAAGAGGCAAAAGAAGTAATTAAGCTTTATAGTTTTTTAAAAGAAAACGTTTAAAACAATTTTGACTAATTTTGTAAAGATTTGGAAGATATATTAAACATAACTCAAAACTTCATAATACCATTTGTTGATATTATTTTAGTAGGAATAATGCTATACTATGCCTATAAACTAGTAAGAGGAACTGCTGCAATTAATATTTTTTTAGGATTTGTAATAATTTACATTATTTGGTGGTTAACTGAACTGGTTAATATGCCTTTTTTAAGTAATATTCTAGGTGGGTTCATCAGTGTTGGAGTAATAGCACTTATTGTAGTTTTTCAGCAAGAAATAAGGAAATTTCTTCTTTTGCTAGGATCTTCTAACATTACAAATAATAAAAATATATTAAGGAAATTTAATTTGTTCTTTAAAATTACTAGTGAACAAACTGGAATGGATTTAGACGAGTTTATAAAGGCGTGTGAAAATTTAAAAAGTAACAAAACAGGAGCTCTTTTTGTAATAGAGAGAAACAATAGTTTAGATTTTGTAAGAACTACAGGTGATGAACTAAATGCAACTATCTCAAGTCCAATAATAGAAAGTATATTTTTTAAAAACAGTCCGTTACATGACGGCGCTGTTATAATCGAAGGTAATTTCATAACTGGATCTAGAGTTATACTTCCTGTTACTGAAAGTCAAAGTATTAATTCTAGACTTGGTCTTAGGCATAGAGCAGCAATTGGAATTACAGAAAAAACCGATGCTTTAGCCATAGTGATTTCTGAAGAGAATGGTAAACTTTCTTTAATTAAAAATGGTGAACTAACTGCTATTAAAAATAGTGAGATTTTAAAATCTAACCTTGAAACTGAGCTTCGCTAATTTTTTCTTTTTGAAATTGAATTTCATATAAGTCTTTGTAGTAACCATTTTTTTTAGCTACTAATTCTTTATGTGTTCCTTGCTCCACTAACAATCCCTGATTCATTACAAAAATTCTATCAGAATTTAAAATTGTTGATAGTCTATGAGCTATTATTATTGATGTTTTATTTTCAGTAATTTTTTCAGTTGCATTTTGTATTAATTCTTCAGAATTTGAATCGATACTTGAAGTTGCCTCATCTAGTATTAAAATCGATGGGTTTTTAATATAAGCTCTTAAAAAAGATATTAATTGTCTTTGACCCTGAGACAGCATTACACCTCTTTCTTTAACATTATAATTGTAACCATCAGGAAGAGACATAATAAAATCATGTATTCCAATTTTTTTTGCAGCATTTACAACATTATCAAAAGAAATAGAGGAATCCCAAAGTGTAATATTATTGAGAATAGTATCAGCAAAAAGAAAAACATCTTGTAAAACCAGGGCTATACGACCTCTTAGTGACTGTAATTTATAATCTTTTATATTATTATTTCCGATAAATATTGAACCATTTTGAACATCATAAAATCTGGATATTAAGTTAACAATTGTTGTTTTACCAGAGCCCGTTGAACCAACAATTGCAATTTTTTCACCATTATTAATTGTAAAGGAAAGATTTTTAATCACCTTTTCATTTTCAATGTATGAGAAACTAATATTATTGAATTCTATTTTTCCATCAATAAAATCTTTATTTTTAGTTCCCAAATCGGGAATATTGCTGGCAGTGTCAATAATTTTAAAAATTCTATTAGCGGCAACCATACCCATTTGCAAGGTATTAAACTTGTCAGCAATTTGACGTAACGGTCTAAACAGCATTTGAGATAGTTGTATAAATAAAAATATAGTTCCTAATGTAATAGAAGAGTTTTCTAATACAGCATTTAAACCGCCAAACCAGACAATTAGACCTATTGTAATTGATGTTGAAAGTTCAGCAATTGGAAAAAAGATTGAATTATACCAAACTGTTTTCAACCAAGCTTTTTTATGTTTTTCATTAATTTTAACAAAATTGTCATATTCAATTTTTTCTCTATTAAACAATTGAACAATTTTCATCCCAGTAATTCTCTCTTGTACAAAGGAATTTAAATTAGCAACTTCAGATCGCACCTCATTAAAAGCAATTTTCATTGACTTTTGAAACTTTCTAGTTGCAAACAGAATAAATGGTAAAATAATAAAAATAGTGAGTGACAGCTTCCAGCTTAAGACAAGCATAACTATTATTACTAAAGTCATTTGAATTAAATCGGCAGCTATCATAAAAAGACCTTGGCTAAAAATACTTGCAATAGTTTCCATGTCATTTACAGCTCTAGTTACTAATCTACCAACTGATGACTTATCAAAGTATGACATTTTAAAATCTAGAATATGTTTAAACAACTGAACTCTAATATCATAAATAACTTTTTGTCCAAGTAAATTAGCATAGTAGCTAAACAAAAACATAAAGAGTACAGTAAGGATTAAATTAAAAAGCATGAAGATTATTAAATAAATAAAATCTTGATATTTGCCTAATGCCAGGTAATCATCAACAGCTACTTTGATTAGGTAGGGAGTTAATGTTGAAAAAATAGAAATTAATATAGCCGAAATAGCTACAAAAACAAAGACAGTTCTGTAAACTAGAACATAATCCAATAGTCTTTTAAAAAGTTTAACATCAAAAAGATTAGAGTTTCTACTCATCAAATATTGTGTTTTTTGGATAAACAATGTTTGTTAAACTTAAACCGTGTGCTGGCACTGAATAACCTGCCTCCTCTCTATTTTTACTCAAAATTACAGTTTCCATATGAGATATATCATACTTACCCTCTCCTATTTCTATAAGAGTTCCAACAATAGCTCTTACCATGTTTCTTAAAAAACGATTAGCTGAAATTTCAAAAACCCAATGATTTTCCATTGAACTCCATTTTGCATCTATAATATTACAATCAAAAGTGTGTACATCAGTGTTAGATTTTGAGAAAGACTTAAAGTTTTTATAATTATAAAGCGTCAAGGCTGCTAAATTCATTTTATTAAAATCTATATTCTTTTTAAGATAGTAAGAGTTTTTTAAAAGAAATGGATTTTTAAACGTATTAATTTTATAATGATAAGTTCTACTTAAGGCATCAAATCTAGCATGAAAATCGTCTTTAACTTTATAAATTCTATTAATAGAAATGTCTTTTGGTAAAAAAGAGTTTAATTTATAAATAAGATTTGATTTATCTTTTATTATTTGATCATAATCAAAATGTGCACAAAAATATGAGGCATGAACACCAGTGTCTGTTCTGCCTGCTCCAACGATATTAATTTTTTTATTTAAAATAGTAGATAAGCACTTTTCAATTGTTTCTTGAACAGAAACAGAACTGGGTTGTATTTGCCAACCGTGATAATTGGCTCCATAAAAAGATAATTCTAATAAATATCGCAAGAGAAATACTACTTTTGTTTGAAAACCAAATATACTTTTTTAAAAAAGTCAAAAAAATTTTAATTGAAAAAAATTCTGTTATTATCCGATACACACAGCTTTATTGATGATAGTATAAAAAAATATGCAAAAAAAGCTGATGAAATATGGCACGCAGGAGATATAGGTAACATAGAGGTTTATGATGAATTAAAAAAAATTACAAAAACAAGAGCAGTTTATGGAAATATTGACAACCATGTTGTTAGGTCATCAATCAAAGAGATTAATACTTTTATATGTGAAAAAGTAAAGGTTTCTATGATTCATATTGCTGGTAAACCTCCATATTATAATAAAAAAAGTAAATTTTTAATAATAAAAGAAAATCCCAAAATATTTATATGTGGACATTCTCATATTTTAAAAATTGAATTTGATAAAGTAAATAATGTTTTATTTATAAATCCTGGTGCTGCAGGAAGACATGGGTTTCATAAAAAAAGAACTATGTTACGATTTGAAATTAATGAAGACAAAATTGAAAACATGGAAATCATTGAACTTGGAAATCGATCAAAATTATCTCAGTCTGTTTGATGAACTAATAATAGACTGATCTTTTTTGATTGAACGAATTGACATAAAAACTAAGAAAAAAGATACTAAAAAATATATAAGACCTGGATCTGTAAAAGAAGATTCTAGAGATCTTTCATCAAATAAATTTAATAATCCAAAAATTAAAATTAAAAAAATTAATCTCAATATATTGATTTGAAGTGCCGATTTTTTAAATAAAAAAATATTAATCAATATTACCATTGATAATATTTCAGTGAAAAAATAATCATCAATGTAAGGCCTAAAATATCCAAAATAAGATTCAGATAATGACATCTCAGGATTACTATCAATGCTAATTACAATAAATATGTTAATTAGTATTAATAATAACATATAAATAGATTGTATTCTTTGTATCATTTAAATTTTATTTAAATTATAAAAATATGATTTTAAAATGATTTAATAAATAATTGTATATTTACATTGATTATTATAATCGTTCC
>PADT01000024.1 GCA_002700465.1 Flavobacteriaceae bacterium
AATCAAAACTTTCCACCATACTATATTAAAAACTAAAATTGGAATAAATATCCAAAACAAAAAATATAGTACTTTAGATATTACTAATTTAGTCCAGTTTACAAATGGGTTTGGAAATCTTCCGTGCGATAATTTTTTTTTCATATACCTTTTCATCTGAAGAAAATCAGTAGTAATTGACCAATTTAATGTCAATAATCCATAAAGCAAAATAGAATAATAATGTTGAAATTTGTGAAACCATCTCCATTTAGAGTGTTTTGAAAATCTTATAATTCGCCCTGCTTCCAAATCTTCATCATGTCCATGAATATTTGTATAAGTATGGTGTAAAACATTATGTTGGACTTGCCAGTTGTATCTATTTCCAGCTAATAAATAGATACTTCCACCCATTAATCTATTTACCCATTTTTTATTGGAAAATGAACCATGATTACCATCATGCATTACATTCATTCCAATGCCAGCCAAACCTATCCCCATTACGACTGATAATAGAATTTGAAGCCAACTTGGGATTGTTATAATAGAAATTAGAATGTAAGGAGTTAAAAGAAGACTGAACATTGTAATAGTTTTGACCCAAATTTTCCAGTTACCATTTTTTGAAATATTATTTTCTTTAAAATAGTTATTAACTCTTTTATTTAAAGTTTTAAAAAACTCTTTAGAATCAGTTCTGGAAAATTTAATTGCATTTATTTTTTTTATCATAATTAAAATAATGTATACTAATAAAGATATTTATTTTGATAAAAATATTGACGTAATTTTGAATAAATTAATAAAAGTTTTGAACATCATTAAATCCAATTTTTCAGACCTAACGAATTCTCAAATTAAACAGTTTAATAGTTTAACTATGCTTTACAAAAAGTGGAATAATAAAATAAATGTTATTTCAAGAAAAGATATATCAGAATTAAATATTAGGCATGTTTTACATTCTTTAAGTATATCTAAGGTGATAAAATTTTTACCTAAAACAAAAATTCTTGATGTCGGTACTGGAGGAGGATTTCCGGGTATACCATTGGCAATTATGTTTCCGGAAGTTTCATTTCATCTTACTGATTCAATAGGAAAGAAAATAAAAGTAGTTCAAGCTATTGCTAATGATCTTGGTTTAAAAAATGTTGTAGCTGAAAAAATTAGATCAGAAAATGTTAATCAACAATACGATTTTATTATTAGTAGAGCTGTAACTAACATGTCAAGTTTTGTTAAAATAGTTGACGGTAAATTTTTAACCAAAAATAAGCACCAATTAAAAAATGGAATTTTATATTTAAAAGGTGGAGATTTAACAAAAGAGTTACTGAATTTTAAATCTGCTAGAATTTATGAAATCAATAATTATATAAGTAATACTTTTTTTGAAACTAAGAAAATAGTTTATTTACCTATGCCATATATGGATAAGGGTAATCATTAGGTGGATTAAAATTTTCTTTAATTAATCTGGGAGAAACCCATCTTAAAAGATTTAATTTTGAACCAGCTTTATCGTTTGTGCCTGAGGCCCTCGATCCGCCAAAAGGTTGTTGTCCAACTACAGCTCCTGAGGGTTTGTCATTAATGTAAAAATTTCCTGCACTATATCTCAAAGTTTTTAATGCATAATCTATAGTATCTCTATCATTTGAAATAAAGGCTCCAGTAAGAGCGTAGATAGATGTCTTATCCACCAATGAAAGCGTGTCTTTCCAATTATTATCTTCGTAAACATAAATTGTTACAACAGGCCCAAATATTTCTTTTTCCATAGTAACGAAATTTGGATTTGTTGTCAAGATTATTGTTGGAGAAATAAAATACCCTTCAGACTTATCATAATTTCCACCTATAATAATTTCAGCTTCATTAGATTTCTTGGCAAGTTCAATATAGTTAACTATTTTATCAAAAGAATTTTCATGAATGACTGCAGTCATAAAATGTTTAAAATCAATAGGAGATCCCATAGTAATTGTACTAATTTGATCTTCTAAATTCTGAAAAATTTCTTTAGATTTAGATTTAGGGATATAAACTCTTGATGCGGCTGAACATTTTTGACCTTGATATTCAAATCCTCCTCTAACAATTGCGGTTGAAACTATTTTTGAATCAGCAGATGGATGTGAAAAAATAAAATCTTTTCCACCTGTTTCACCAACAATTCTAGGATAGTCTCTGTAAATGTTAATATTAGATCCGACTTTTGACCAAAGAGACTTAAATACATCAGTTGACCCTGTAAAATGAATTCCTGAAAGATTAGTATTATTCAAAGCAATATTAGTAATCATAACTGGGTCACCGGTAACAAGATTTATAACACCTTTAGGAAGACCAGCTTCTTTAAAAACATCCATAATTACTTTTGCACTATATACTTGATGATCACTAGGTTTCCACAATACAACATTTCCCATTAAAGCAGCACTAGCACATAGATTTCCTCCAATTGCTGTAAAGTTAAATGGTGTAATAGCATATACGAACCCCTCCAAAGGTCTATATTCTAATTTGTTTGAAACTTCACCAACAGTAATAGGTTGTTCTTGATAAATTTCATTCATATAAACTATATTAAGCTTAAGAAAATCTACAAGCTCACATGCAGCATCTATTTCTGCTTGAAAAATAGTTTTTGATTGACCAATCATGGTTGCAGCATTTATTTTTGCTCTGTAAGGTCCAGCTATTAATTCTGCAGCTTTTAAAAATATTGATGCTCTATCTTGCCATGAAGTTTCTGTCCATTTGTTTTTAACACTTAATGAATTATTTATTGCATCGTGAACATGTTTTTCGTTACAAACAGAAAAATTTCCAACTACTTTTTTGTTATCATGAGGTGGGTTTATATTTTTTCTTTCCTCAGTATAAATTTCATCTTCACCTATGTATAGTGGAATTTTTATATTTTGGCTATACATTGAATTATATGTGTTTTGAACTTCAATTCTTTCCTCAGAATTTTTCAAGTAATTTTTAATATCTTCATTTTTTAACTGTGGAACTTTAAACATAGATTTTTTCATTTTATATTAAATTATTAATTGAGAGCTTGAGGAGAGTTTAACTTAAAAGTTGGAATATACGCTCTAAATTTTTTTCCGGTATTTATGTCTATCATATTATAAAACCCTCTCATTGCACCAACTGTAGATGTTATCAAACAGCCTGATGAATATATATGAGAATCTCCAGGCTTAATAATCGGTTTTTCTCCAACGACACCTTCACCATCTATTATTATGTCACTATTTAAGGAATCAAAAATTCTCCAGTGTCTAGATTTAAGTTGAACAGAATTTTTGCTTTGATTCACTATTGAAATTGTGTAACTAAAAGAGTAATTCAAAATATAGTTTTTGAAATATGAACCATCAAATATAACTTTGACAGAAATTTTAATTCCTCTAGTAACGTGATTAATCATTTGGGCTAAGTTATATATTTAAAATAAGAATTTAAATAGCTTATTTAATTTTTAATATTTACACTAGATAACTCACTAATTGAAATTAGTTTATAAAATTTTTCAGTTAATTTTTTATGATAAATTAATGCAGTATAAATGTTTTGTGTTTCCCAAAAATTTCCAGAATAGTTTTTTACTTTATTTTCTGGTTCTAATCTTATGTATTTGTAATTGTAAAAACCTTGTTTGAATTTGAATTCTCCATTATAAATATCGTTATTTAATTTAAGTTCGTACTTTTTAGATATTTTATAATCATTGAACTCTCCAATTATAAAAACTCTATGTTTTTCGTCTATCTTTTCAGCTTTTAAACTAAATTTTACTAAGGAATAATCGTTTTCTGTTTCTGGATTATTAAAATTATTATTAATCACAAATGATCCATTTATGTCTGGGTTATATTGATAAATACTATTTGTTCTATCTATATCAGTTCTTAAATATGTTTTATAGTAATTATTAAGTTCAGTTTTATAAATATTAATGTTAGTTGAGTTTATTTTTGAGTTATCAAAATTTAAAAATTCATTTCCTCCATTAAAAGATATGTCTTTAAAAATTATAGTATTGTTTATAAAATAATCAGATTTTTCAATCAATTTATAATTATACCAATTGTTATTTTTAATTACAACTAATTTCAAATCCGATGAATTGCCAATGAATTTATTACAGTTATCACAGTTTACAGAAATATCAATATTTTGATTACTCTCAATTTTTTCTAAATCATTAGATCTTTTAATTTTCATATTGGTTGAAATCATTTTATTTAAAACAGAAAATTTCTTTTCAAATAGAAAATCTCCATTTTCATTATGAATACTAATTGAATAATTTCCTGAAATCTTTAGTTTGACATCTTCGTTTGGAATAGAAATTTTATAATTTGTATAGTCTATTAGTGTATTGTAAGAGTTTTCAAAATTTTCAATTAAATTATCATCATAACCAGCAATATATTCTGATTTTGATATTTTTGAAGGGCTCCATTCAAAATCATAATGATTTATTTTATAGTAATAACTAGACTTTTTTAAGTTTAGGTCATCAAAAGAAAAAAATATTTTATCACTCAAAGTAAAAACGGGATAATTTAGTTTTGACCCTCTTATTTTTATATTATAAATGTTTTCTGGTAGTACATGAAATTGACTAAAATTTTTTGAATATATCAAGAAAAAAAGCACTATCGTAATTGAAAATTTATTCATTTTATTAATCATATTTTAAAGTTATATTTTTTATGAATTGGAATTCTTAATTTTATATTATTTAGAATGAATATAAATAATAAAATTTATCTTAATTCAACTTTTAGAAATAGCTTTTAATTAATAAATTTGCGCTCTATTTTTATAGCAAATAATTATGTCAAATGACATCCGAATTAAGAATGGTTTATCCATCAATTTAAAAGGAGCACCTGAAAACATTATAAAAAAAGCTTCATATCCAAAATCTGTTTCAATTAATCCGTTAAACTTCCATCTTATAACTCCAAAAATGGTAGTTAAGGTTGGAGATAGTGTTCAAATGGGTGATCCTGTATTTTATTCTAAAAAGAATCCCGAAATTAAATTTTGTTCCCCTGTTTCTGGAACTATTTCTGAAATAGTTCGAGGCGCTAAAAGAAAGATTTTAGAAATTCTAATTACTTGTGATGATAATCAAAATATCAAAAAACATAAGGTGTCTAAAATAAACTCTTATTCTAGAAACGATGTGTTAGAACTAATGTTAAGTTCTGGTTGCTGGCCATTTATTAAACAAAGACCTTATGACATAATTGCTAATCCAAATGACAATCCTAAATCTATTTTTATTTCGGCTCTTAGTTCTGCTCCAATTGCTGCAGATATCGAAATTATATTAAGTGATCAGAAAGAAGAGTTTAAAGTAGGTTTAATTGCTTTAAAGAAATTAACTGATGGAGATGTAAATGTTTGTATTGAAAAAAATCACAGCTCATTTATTCAAGAAATAGAAAATATTTCTGTTCACAATGTTTCAGGATTACATCCTGCTGGAAATGTTGGTGTACAAATTCATCATATTGATCCTGTTAATAGTGGTGAAAAAGTCTGGACTTTAGGAGCTGAAGATGTAGCAATAATTGGTAAACTATTTTTGACTGGAATTTATGAACCAACAAGAACTATTGCTGTTTCTGGTCCTCCGGTTAAATATCCTCAATATTATAAAACAATTGTTGGTTGTAAATTGTCACATATTATAACTGACGCAGGTATTAATTCTGATGATAATTTAAGATTTATTAATGGCGATGTTTTGACTGGATATTCTGTGGATAAAGATAATTATTTAGGCTTTTACAACAACACTTTATCAGTTTTAAGAGAAGGAAATCACTACAGAATGTTTGGATGGATTCCTTTTATTAATAATAAAGTTCCAAGTATATATAAAACTTCATTTTCATGGTTATTTCCTAATAAAAAATACGATCTTGACACCAATTTAAATGGTGAGGAAAGGGCTTTTGTAGTTACAGGAGAAATGGAAAATGTATTTCCAATGGATATTTTTCCAATGCAACTATTAAAAGAATGTATGTCTGGTAATATAGAAAAAATGGAAAACTTAGGGATTTATGAAGTTGCACCTGAAGATTTTGCATTAATTGATTATTCTTCTTCCTCTAAAATTGAAGCTCAAAAAATAATTAGAGAGGGTTTAGATTTAATGGTTTCAGAAGTTGGATAAAATAAATATTAATATATAAATGAATATTAGAAAAATTTTAGATACTGTAAAAAAACCCTTCGAAAAAGGTCAAAAATTTGAGAAGTATGCCCCAGCCGTAAATGCATTTGATACTTTTTTATTTGTTCCTAACCATACTACTAAACATGGAGCGCATATTAGAGACGCAGTTGATTTAAAAAGAACAATGATTACAGTAATTATTGCTCTTTTACCTGCTTTATTATATGGAATCTACAATACAGGTTTTCAATATTATTCTCAACTAGGTTTTGCTTTTACAACTCTTGATGCGGTAATTCATGGATCTACTAAAATAGTTCCAATGATTGCTGTTTCTTACATTGTTGGACTTGCAATTGAATTTGCATTTGCAATATTTCGAGGACATGAAGTAAATGAAGGTTACCTGGTAACTGGTCTTTTAATTCCAATGATTATGCCAATTGATATTCCTCTTTGGATGGTAGGACTTTCGGTTGCATTTGCTGTTTTAATTGGTAAAGAAGCATTTGGTGGTACAGGTATGAATATTTTAAACCCTGCTCTTACTGCTAGAGCATTTGCTTTTTTTGCTTATCCTACTTATATGTCAGGAAATAAGGTGTGGGTTTCTGAAGCTTCAAATGTTGACGGAGTTTCTGGAGAAACTATATTGGGAATGTTGGCTTCTGGTGAAAGTACAATCCCATATGATGTTTCTCAAATGTTTTACGGAGCTATCCCTGGTTCAATTGCGGAGACTTCGACTCTTATGGTTTTAATAGGTGCATTAATTTTAATTTATACTGGTGTAGGTAGTTGGAGAATAATGTTGGGGAGTGTTTTAGGTGCTGCTTTAACCGGTATTTTATTTAATTTGTGGGGTGCCAATGAATTAATGAATTTTAGTTGGTTCAACCATTTAATTGTTGGCGGGTTTGCTTTTGGTGTAGTATTTATGGCTACTGATCCAGTTTCTGCGGCTCAAACAACTAAAGGAAAATGGATTTATGGAATTCTTGTCGGGTTATTTTGTATTTTGATTCGAGTTTTTAATCCAGCTTATCCTGAGGGAGTTATGTTGGCAATTTTACTTATGAACGTATTTGCTCCAACAATTGATCACTATGTTATTGAATCTAACATCAAAAAAAGATTAAACAGAAAAATAAAATCAAATTTAAACGTAGCTTAATATGAACAGAGACTCAAACGTATACACTTTTATATTTGCTACTTTAATGGTTTTTGTAGTAGCATCAGTTTTAGCATACACATCTTTTTCTTTAAAAGATTTACAAAATGAAAATGTCAGAAAAGAAAAAATGCAAAATATTCTTTCAACTGTTGGAATAAAGACAGATAGGGATGGAGCTGAAAAACTTTATAATCAATACATAAAAGAACAATTAGCTGTTCAAAGTGATGGTTCAATTGATAATTCTGTTAATGTATTTAAAGACGTTAAACTTGCACTGGAACTAAAGAAATCACCTGAAACACAAGATTTTCCGTTGTATGTAGCTGAAATTGACTCTGAGAAATTTTATATAATTCCAATTAGAGGAAATGGCCTTTGGAATGCAATTTTTGGATACATTTCTTTAAAAGAAGATTTAAATACAATTAAAGGTGTAGTTTTTGATCATGTTGGTGAAACTGCTGGGCTAGGTGCTGAAATCACTCAAGATTGGTTTATAGAAAGATTCACTGATGAAAAATTATTTGATTCTAATAGCAATCTTAAAGGTATTACTGTTTCAAAAACTAATAACGATCCTTCAAATCTTGATAAAACTGATCATGAAGTTGACGCTATTTCGGGAGCTACAATAACAGGTGATGGAGTTACTGATATGATAAAAGAAAGAATAACACATTATGTACCTTATTTTGAGTTTATAAAGTCATCTAACATTATTGCTTCTGTGTCAAATAATAAATTAAATCTCAATTAATATGTCTAAAAATAAAGTTTTACTTACTGATCCTTTAGATGATAGTAATCCAATTACTGTTCAAGTTTTAGGGATATGTTCTGCTTTAGCCATTACAGTTCAACTTAAAGCAGCTATAGTAATGAGTCTATCTGTTATTGCAGTAATGGCAGCTAGTAATGTAACTATTTCGATTTTAAGAGATTTAATACCAAATAGAATAAGAATTATAGTTCAACTTGTAGTAGTAGCTTCTATGGTTGTATTGGTTGACGAAGTTTTAAGGGCATATGCGTACGATGTTAGTAAAGAATTATCAATTTTTATTGGACTTATTATTACGAATTGTATTGTAATGGGAAGATTAGAAGCTTTTGCTCTTGGTAATGGGGTTTGGAGATCATTTTTGGATGGTGTAGGAAATGCATTTGGATATGCATGGATTTTGATATTGGTCGCTTTTTTTAGAGAACTTTTAGGATCAGGTAAATTATTAGGCGTTCAAGCTATTCCTGATTTTGTTTATGAAATGGGTTACGTAGATAATGGTCTTATGTTATTATCACCAATGGCACTGATAACTGTTGGTCTAATTATATGGGTACAAAGATCAAGAAACAGAAAACTTATTGAACAAGGATAAAAAATAACACAATGGATTACGCAAATTTATTTATTAAAAGTATTTTCATAGAAAACATGGTTTTTGCATATTTCTTAGGTATGTGTTCTTATTTAGCTGTTTCTAAGACTGTTAAAACATCTATTGGAATGGGTTTTGCAGTAATTTTTGTATTAACGATTACTGTTCCTTTAAACTTCTTAATCGATCAATATCTTCTTCAAGCTGGAGCATTAAAATGGATTGGTCCTGAGTATGCGGAACTTGATTTGAACTTTTTAAGTTTTATTATGTTCATAGCTGTTATCGCTTCTATGGTTCAGTTAGTAGAAATGATTGTTGAAAAATTCTCTCCATCTTTATACGGAGCTTTAGGAATATTTTTACCATTAATTGCTGTTAATTGTGCTATTTTAGGAGGATCACTTTTTATGCAGATTAAAGATTTTTCAGGCATTACAGAATCAGCTATTTATGGTTTTGGATCGGGAATAGGTTGGCTTTTAGCAATCCTTGCTATTGCTGCTATTCGTGAAAAAATAGCATACTCTAACGTTCCTGCTCCTTTAAAAGGTTTAGGAATAACGTTTATTATAACAGGACTAATGGCCATAGGTTTTATGAGCTTTATGGGAATTAAACTTTAATTTTTTTTATGACAATTTCAACTTATATTTTAGTTAGTATTATAATTTTTTTAGGAATTACATTTCTTTTAGTAGGGATGTTACTTGGTGTAAAGGCTAAATTAGTTCCCTCTGGACCTGTTAAATTACTAGTTAATGGTGAAAATGAAGTTGAGGTAAACTCTGGAGATACACTTCTTTCGACTTTAAGTAATAATAAAATATTTTTACCATCAGCTTGTGGAGGTGGTGGAACTTGTGTTCAATGCAAGTGTATTATTAGTGAGGGTGGAGGAGAAATACTGCCAACTGAATCACCTCATTTTTCTAGAAAAGAAATTGCTGAAGGATGGAGATTAGGATGTCAAGTTAAAGTTAAACAAGACATGATTATTCAAGTTCCTGAAGAAGTTTTTGGTATAAAAAAATGGGAAGGAACAGTCGTAAGAAATTGGAATGTAGCATCGTTTATTAAAGTATTTGTTGTTCAAATTCCTGAA
>PADT01000025.1 GCA_002700465.1 Flavobacteriaceae bacterium
TATTGTGTATTTATCATTTATAGATTTATGTTGTACACAATAGTGCTTTATTTTTGACAACTCATTTTTAGATGGAACTGCGGTTCCAATATTCATTTCTTTATAAAACTGTCTTGAATCCGATGAAATTATTGAACAATTTAGTCTTAAAGCTAGATCTATACTTAATTTTGTTTTCCCTGAAGCTGTGGGTCCAGAAATAGTAATTAATTTTCTTTTCAATTTTTTTTATTAATCAAAATTAATCAGTTTCTCAATTTTATTTTTTTTTAAATATTTAAGAATAACCTCCTTAGAATTTTCAATATATTCATTTTTAACTATCAAAGAATCTAAAACATCAAAGTTACTGATTTGATGATTTAATGTAAAGAAACCATATCCAATATAATGATTGTCTTTTACTACAATAACACTTTTTTCATCAATATCTCTACCTTTATCGACCAATAACATGTTTTTAAATTTATAACTTAAATCTTTGATCAACATATCAATTTGTAAATTATTTTTTTTACTAGTTTCATTCAAAGAGTATATTTTTTTTAATAACTCTAATCTTTTGTTAGCTGTTTTTAATGATGAATAGTATTCCAAATAATTAATTGTATCATCATAATGACATATTCGTAAATATTTATTACCCTCTGAACTTTCGCAAACTTCCAAACAGAATTTCTTAATGATTTTTTTTAAAAGTTTATTAAATTTTGGTTTGTGCTTCTTAATTTCAGTATTTTCTTTTAGCAGTGCAATTAATTCGCTTCCGGTTCTTTCAAAGGTTATATCAAAAACTTCTAATTGAATGTCTAATGATTTTTTAGATTTTCCAGTTAAATGCTGATTTACTCTATTTTTTAAATTATTACTCTTTCCAATGTATATTATTTTACCATCTTGATCATGGAAGTAATATATTCCTACGTCATTTGGTAATTTATTTATTAATGTTTGCCATTTGTTTTTTGAACTTACTTTAGTTTCTGTTATTAAACTGTTTACGATAATTTTTTCGTTATCTTTTAAAAGAAGCAATTTAAATAATTCTACGGTTGCTAATGCATCTCCAGATGCTCTATGTCTATTTGAAATAGGTATACCCAAACTTTTAACTAAATTTCCAAGTTTATATGAATCTAGATTGGGAATTATTTTTTTTGATAATTTAACTGTACAGAGTTGTGACATGTTAAACTTATATCCAAGCCTATCAAATTCGATTTTTAACATTCTGTAATCAAACGAAGAGTTATGTGCTACAAGAACAGAGTTATCTGTAATTTCTAAGATTCTTTTTGCAATTTGAAAAAATTTAGGAGCATTTGTAAGCATTTTATTATTTATGCCAGTCAATTGCTGAACAAATGGCTGAATTGGAATTTCAGGATTTATTAAACTTATAAATTGATCAACTATTTTTTCACCATCAAACTTATAAATTGCAATTTCTGTAATTCCCTCTTCGTTGTATTTACCTCCGGTGGTCTCTACGTCTAATATTGAGTACAATCTTATTAATTATTTAATCTAGTTCCAAAAATAGTACTTCCTAATCTAATCATATTACTATTACATTTAATTGCTATTTCATAATCCCCACTCATACCCATTGAAAGAATATTTAACTTTAGAATAGGCTTATATTTATTAAAATAACTATTAAGTTCGTTAAATTCTCTTTCAATAATTGATAAGTCGGATGAATAGGTTGCCATACCCATCATTCCCTTTAGGTTAATGTTTTTTAAATCTTTTAGTTTATTCAATTTTATCAATTCCTCAAATTCAGTATATGTTAAACCAAACTTTGTATTATCGTTAGAAATATCAATTTGCACTAAGACGTCAATTACCCTATTATTTTTAATCCCTTGCTTGTTTATTTCTAAAAGTAATCTATAACTATCAACACTATGTATTAAATTAACAAAAGGTGCTATGTATTTTACTTTATTTCTTTGTAAATGACCAATCATGTGCCAGTTAATATCTTTTGGAAGAGAATCATGTTTTTCCACCATTTCCTGAACTTTGTTTTCTCCGAAATCACGATGGCCATGGACATAAGCTGATCTAATGAAGTTTATCGGTTTAGTTTTACTCACAGCTACAAGTAAAACATTTTTGGGAATTGTTTTAGAAATTTTAATTAAATTTTTAACTATTTCCATTCGCTTTATTAATTATTTTAATAGCAAGTTCAAGTGCGTTTAAGCCATCTCGAAAGCTAACTAATGGGGAAGATTTGTTAAGTATTGATTTTGCAAAATTATTATGTTCCTCAACAATTGAGTTTACAGGTTTTGATTCTGGATTTGAATAATATATTTGTTTTTTTTCTCCTTTAAGATTTTCTATAACCATAGCATAATTGTCTTTTTTATCTTGAAAATCAGTAATTTTTACAACCTCACTTTTTTTCTCCAAAAAATCAACAGAAACATATGCGTTATTTTGAAATAATCTAGTTTTTCGCATATTTTTTAAAGATATTCTACTTGCAGTAAAATTAGCAACCGCCCCATTTTCAAATTCAACTCTCGCGTTAGTTATGTCAGGTGAATCACTTATCACGGCTACACCATTAGCACTAATATTTTTAATATTTGAATTAACCAACTTAAGAACAATATCAATGTCATGAATCATTAAATCTAATACTACTGACACATCATTTCCTCTTGGGTTAAATTCTGCCAATCTATGACATTCAATAAACTTAGGATTATCTATAATATTTAAAACAGAAGTTATAGCAGGATTAAATCTTTCAACATGGCCAACTTGACCTATTAAATTATTTTTTTCTGTAAGTTTAACAAGTTCTACTGCTTCCTCCAAAGTTGTTGTTATTGGCTTTTCAACAAAGACATGTTTATTATTTAACAAGCATAATTTAACCATTTCAAAATGAGAAGGGGTGTTAGAACAAACAAATAAAGCATCACATTTTATAATAAGTTCAGTAACATTATCATAAAAAGATACATCAGAACTAATCTTAGATTTTAGACTTGTATTTTTATCAAAGCAACCCATTACTGTATAGGAATCTGATTCCAATAATAATCTCAGATGAATAGAACCTAAATGTCCAATTCCGATAACACCAACTTTAATCATTTTATTTTTTTTCAAAAATACAATTCTTATTTATTTAATTTATATGATAGATTCCATAAAACACCAGGGACAAAGAAAAATTATGATAGATCGCTTGATTTCTAAGGGAATTGAATCTGTTAGGTGTGATAAATGCATTATTAAAAGTACCAAGAAATGGTTGTAGTGAAAAGGATATCAAAATTATATTTTGAAAAGGAGAATCATGGAAGTTTTAAGTTTGTTCTTTTATTAAAAAATTTAAATTAAATTTTTTTTAATCTATTTAATTGTATTTTATTTTCTCTATCCTTTATAACTTGGCGTTTATCATATGTCTTTTTACCTTTTGCTAGGGAAATTAAAACTTTTGCGAACCCTTTCTCATTAATAAAAACTTTTAGTGGAACAATAGTAAGACCGGAATTTTTGACATCTTTATTAAGCTTTCTTAATTCCTTTTTATTTAACAAAAGTTTTCTTTGAGATTTAGTTTTGTGATTATAATTATTTCCAAACTCATATTCATCTATAAACATATTAATAATAAATAATTCTTGATCGTCATTGAATTCACAAAAACTTTCAGATATTGATGCTTTATTTAGTCTAATAGATTTAATTTCTGTTCCAGTTAAAACTATTCCAGCATTATACTGATCGAGTAATTGATATTCAAATTTTGCTTTTTTATTTAATATATTTACAGTCTTATTCACAAAACAAAGTTACAAGTATTTTTAAAATGTCTGAAATTAAATGGATTGAACCGAATGATTATAATGATATAAATTATAAAGATGATTTTATTGTAATATTCAAACATTCTTATAGGTGTATTATAAGTAGAATAGTTTTGAAGAAATTTGAATTTGATTATGAAAATTTTTCAAATATAAAATTTTATTTAATTGATGTGGTTAAAAACAAAAAACTATCAAACGAATTAGCATCTGGTTTCAATATAAATCACGAATCTCCTCAGTTAATGGTAGTTAAAAATGGAAAATTAGTTCATAATTCATCTCATTCTTCAATATCATTTAAAAATTTAAAAAATTAATATTATTAATTGTTAATTATTTTTTGATAATATGTTGTTTATTTTTTTTTGATTAACAATTTGGTTGTTAAATTTACTATCTAATTTTTAGATATGAGTTTAGATAAAGAAATATTTAATTTAATTGATAAAGAAGAAAACAGACAATTAAATGGAATTGAATTAATTGCGTCTGAAAATTTCACCAGTCCTGATGTAATGAAAGCAACTGGATCTGTTTTAACAAATAAATATGCTGAAGGTTACCCTGGAAAGAGGTATTATGGTGGTTGTGAAGTAGTTGATGAAATAGAAACCATAGCGATTGAAAGGGCTAAGGAGCTTTTTGGAGCAGCATACGCTAACGTTCAGCCTCATTCTGGATCACAAGCTAATACTGCAGTATATCACGCTTTTATAAACCCTGGAGATAAAATTTTAGGTTTTGATTTATCTCACGGGGGGCATTTAACACATGGATCTCCAGTAAACTTTAGTGGAAGATTGTATAACCCTGTATTTTATGGCGTTAATGAATTAACTGGAGAACTAGATTATGATAATATTTCTGAAATTGCATTAAAAGAAAAGCCAAAATTAATTATTGCTGGAGCATCAGCTTATTCAAGAGATATAGATTTTGAAAGATTTAGAGAAATTGCTGATTCTGTTGATGCGTTTTTATTAGCGGATATTTCACATCCTTCGGGACTAATTGCAAAAGGAATCTTGAACGATCCTATTCCCCACTGTCATGTTGTAACCACAACTACACACAAAACTTTAAGAGGACCTAGGGGAGGTTTAATCTTAATGGGTGAAGATTTTGATAACCCTTTTGGATTAAAATTTAAAAATGGATCTTTAAAAAAAATGTCTTCTTTGGTTGATTTAGCTGTTTTCCCTGGGAATCAAGGTGGTCCATTAGAACATGTTATTGCAGGAAAAGCAATTGCGTTTGGGGAAGCATTGACAGATAATTTTATGACTTACATGATTCAAGTTAGACAAAATGCAAAAGCTATGGCAGAAGAATTTATTAAAAAAGATTATAAAATTATATCAGGCGGTACAGATAATCATATGATGTTGATAGATTTGAGAAATAAAAATATTTCTGGAAAAGATGCTGAATTAGCATTAGTCAAAGCTGATATTACTGCAAATAAAAATATGGTTCCTTTTGATGATAAATCTCCTTTTGTAACTTCTGGGATTAGATTTGGCACACCTGCAATTACAACAAGAGGATTAATCGAAGATGATATGATTTTAATTGTAAATTTAATTGACAGGGTTATACAAAATTATCAAAATTCAGATGAGATAAGCAATGTTAAAAAAGAGGTAAATAAACTAATGAAAGGAAGACTTTTGTTTAATTAATTTTTCTCAATTATTTTAATTTCAAATAATTTATTCCAGTTTTTTCCAGTCACAAAAAATGTCTGCCTTTTTTTATTATATGCTATTCCATTTAGAACATCTAGCTTAGGATGATCTTTAACTTTTTCCTTTAACCCGCTAAAATCTATTACCCCATCAACATGTCCACTTAAAGGATCTATTATTAATCCTACTTCTTTATTAAACTGATAAGTATTGGCATAAATTTTATTATTAAACCATTCGAGTTCATTTATTTTATTAATCACTTTATTGTTGGTAACAACATTAACAAAATCAATTTCTTCTAAACTATTTTTATCCAATTTCCATATTTTTTCAGAACCATCTGATTTATACAAATGTTCACCGTCATTACACAAACCCCAACCCTCAATACTATTTTTATAACTGAATGATTCTATTAGTTTAAAGTTTTTTAAATCATAAATAAATCCGATTTTACTCTTCCAAGTCAACTGGAATATTTTATCATTTAAAATAGTAATTCCTTCACCAAAATATGACTTGTCTAAAAATAATTTATCTAGAACTTCACCAGATTGAAAATTAACTTTTTTTAACATTGAAGAACCATATTGACCAGTTCCTTCATATAAAAAATTATTATCGTCAAATTCAAGGCCTTGTGTATAAGAATTCATGTCGTGAAAAAACTCATTAATTATTTTATAAGTATAAATTTTTGGAGTAATTGAAGAATAAATAACAAATTCTTTTTCTAAAGTATACTCATTTTGATCTACTGTAAAATTAGCTTTCAAAACATTTTTACCTAGTTTGTTGTTTAGTAATAGAGGACTTGAAACTAAATTATTATCAATTTTAAACTTAAGATTTGTAATGTTTTTGTTCGAGGGGTTATTAATTGTGAATTCAATCTGATCATTGTTTTTTAAATATTCTTTAGTTTTTTTAATATTAATGTTAAAATTTTCTTTTGTTGCAGAGCCACAAGAAATTAATAATAGTAAGACTATAAATGAACTGAGTTTCTTTATCATTACATTTTTTTTCAAATTTAGTTATTAATTATTTTTTCTAAAGATATTTATTTGATAAAACATATATATATTTGTAATGGGCAAGTCTTACACAACCAGCTCCTATTTAATTCCCCCAGGGTGGGAACGCAGCAAGGGTAGATAGTCGTAGCGGTGTGATGTAAGTAGCTTGCCCTTTTTTTTAAAATATGTCGAAAATAATTTTGATTACAGGTGCATCCTCTGGAATTGGAAAATCCATTTCTTTATTTTTAACTTCAAAAGGATATAAAGTATACGGAACTTGTAGAAATCCAAATAATTATGATATTTCAGAATATGAATTATTAAAGTGTGATATCACATCAAATATTGATATAAAAAACACAATAAATCATATTCTTAATATTGAAAGTCGAATTGATGTATTGATTAATAATGCAGGGATTGGAATTACAGGTCCCCTTGAGGAAACAAGTGAATCAGATATTAAAAGTGCATTTCAAACTAATTTATTGGGTCCGATAGCGATTATAAAGGAATGTATACCATCAATGAGAGATCATAATTCTGGTTTGATTATCAACATCACCTCAATATTAGGATATTTTGGAATTCCATTTAGAGGAGTCTATTGTGCGACCAAAAGTTCACTTGAAATAATAGGTGAAGTATTTAGTATGGAGCTAAAGAAATTTAACATTAATGTAGTTAATGTTGCTCCAGGTGATTTTAAAACGAATATAGCTTCTAGGAGAATTGATTCAAAATCACACCATTATTCTAATTATACTGATGATTATGCTAAGTCTTTAATTTCTGCAAATAAACATGTTGATAATGCTTGGACACCTGAAATAATATCTAAATTGATATATAAAATAATTAATTCAAAAAATCCAAAAATTCATTATCGAGTTGGTCAGTTTATTCAAAAATTTTCTATAATTTTAAAAAACATACTTCCTGACAGATTATATGAAAAAATACTTTTAAAATACAGTAAAAATTAAATTATGAAATTTTTTATCGATACTGCAAATCTTCAACAAATTAAGGAAGCACAAGACCTTGGTGTTCTTGATGGAGTTACCACAAATCCATCATTAATGGCAAAAGAAGGTATTACTGGTGGCGAAAATATTTTAAACCATTATATTAAAATATGTGAAATTGTTGATGGAGATGTTTCTGCCGAAGTAATATCCACTGATTTTGATGGTATGGTTAAGGAAGGTGAAGCTTTATCTAAGTTACATCCTCAAATTGTTGTAAAAATTCCAATGATTTTAGATGGAGTTAAAGCATTAAAATATTTTTCAAACAAAGGTATCAGAACTAATTGTACACTAATATTTTCTGTTGGTCAAGCACTTATAGCCGCAAAAGCTGGAGCTACATATGTTTCACCATTTATCGGAAGATTAGACGATATTTCTACTGATGGGCTTAACCTTATTTCAGAAATTTCAAACGTTTATGATAATTATGCTTTTAATACCCAAATTCTTGCAGCATCTGTAAGACACACTATGCATATTATAGATTGTGCTAAAATTGGAGCTGATGTTATGACAGGTCCTTTATCTTCAATTAAAGGTTTAATAAAACATCCACTTACTGATATTGGTTTAGAAAAATTTTTAGCAGATTACAAGAAAGGTAATTAATTAGTTTCCAGATATTTTTCTAAATCTGTTAGTGTTAAAATTTCTTTAATCGTCCCTTTTCTATCAGTAACAATAACTTTATTCAAATTATTTAAAACCATTTTTTTACTCATTGATTCAAAATTTACTGTTCTAAAATTATCTATTCTATTACTGTTGAAAGTATTTAAATAATTGTTTTTCCATTTCAAATTATCATCATTAATATTAATCAAATTGAAATGATAATTTGTGTGTTTTATACTAAGTGAATTTACTTTATTAAATAAATTGACCTGATGTGAATTTTGATCATAAGACCAAAAAAGAATTACATTATTATTATTAAGATTAATATGTGAAATTATATTTTTCTCAATATTTTTATCATTAAAAAGATTGATTTTAGGTAATAATTTTCCAACCTGTAATGAATTAATATTTTCATAAAGAACTTTAATTTCATCATTTGTACTAATATTTTCTGAAATTTTTAAAAATTCATATATAAACTGATCTATGTTTATCAATAATTTTTCCTCCAACAAGTATTCATATGCAATAAATCTTAATAATTTTGTTTTAATTATTTGATTATCTATTGTATTGTCTACATAGATTAATCTTTGTAGATTAAAATTTAAATTATAATCGTATCCATTACCTTCTGAAAATGATTCGTTAATTGATTTTAATGTAATGTAATCTAAGTAGGGCTTAAAATGAGATAATTCAGAGATGTTTAAGTCAATATAATCTCTATATTTTTTGAAATATTGAATATTATTTGAATGATTTTTTTTATTTGATATTATATAGTTTTCAATATGTGAGTAGAGAGGAATAAGTATTGCGTGATTTATAATTAAATCTGAAATAAAATTAGTTTTAATTACAGACTTATAATTTAAATAATGTTTAGTTTTTATATTTTGTAGTGAATCTACTATTCTTTTAAACTTTATTTTGGACAATTTGTAGTTTGATTTTATGTAATTTTCTTCTTTTTCATGATCTAGAAAAACATCAATTAGATAATTATTCTTCGAAGCTCCTGCTCCAGAAAAAACTAATGATTCATCAAAATCGAGCGAATTCAATCGCAATACTAAACTATCTCCTTTATTAATAATTAAGTATTGAAACTCTGGAAGATGAATAAAATTATAAAGCCCATCATTTAAGACTTCTAAAGAAGATGAAAACGTTCCTTCGCTATTAATACTAATATTTTTAATAACTTTTTCATCTTTTAAAATTAGAATCTCATTGTTTGTGGGTTTAATAATTTTACCACTAATAAAAGTTTTATTTTGATTATTGCATCCAATAAAAAATATAAAAGATAAATAAATAAAGATTGATCTAAACATTTAATGAATTAGTTTTTTTATTTAATTTAAATAATAATAAAGAAAATTCATAACCTTGATTTTATTAAGTTTGCATGAATTTAATTTATTTAATATGTTAAGTGTTTCTAACCTCTCTGTTCAGTTCGGAAAAAGAGTATTATTTGATGAAGTTAATACTTCTTTTGTAAAAGGAAATTGTTATGGAATTATAGGCGCCAATGGCGCAGGTAAATCAACTTTTTTAAAAATCTTATCAAAATCAATTGAACCAAATTCAGGAAATATACATTTAGAAACCGGTAAAAGAATGTCGGTTCTTGAACAAAATCATTTTGCTTTTGATGACAAACAAGTTTTAGAAACAGTTATCATGGGTAACAAAGATCTTTTTAGTATTAAAAAAGAAATGGATGAAATTTACGCTAATCCAAATTTTTCAGAAAAAGATAGCGATAGAGTAGGAGTTCTACAATTAGAATATGAGGAAATGGATGGATGGAATGCAGAAAGTTCGGCAGCAGCATTATTATCTAATTTAGATATAAAAGAAGAACATCACTACAAAAATATGAATGAATTAGATGGTGTTCAAAAAGTAAAGGTTTTATTAGCCCAAGCCCTTTTCGGAAATCCCGACGTTTTAGTAATGGATGAGCCTACAAATGATTTAGATTTCGAAACAATTAAATGGTTAGAAAATTTTATATCAAATTATGATAATACAGTTATAGTAGTATCACATGATAGACACTTCTTAGATTCTGTATGTACTCATATATCAGATATTGATTTCGGAAAAATTAATAACTACTCTGGAAACTATACGTTTTGGTATGAATCGAGTCAGCTAGCTCTAAGACAAAAAACACAACAAAACAGAAAATCTGAAGAAAAAAAGAAAGAATTAGAAGATTTTATAGCGAGATTTAGTGCAAATGCATCAAAATCTAAACAAGCAACATCAAGAAAAAAGATGCTAGACAATCTTAAGATTGAAGATATAAAACCATCTTCAAGAAGGTATCCTGCTGTAATTTTTACATCTGAAAGAGAAGCTGGTGATCAAATTCTTTCTGTTGAAAACTTAAGTTATTCAGACTCTACTAGTACGTTGTTTAATAAAATAGATTTTAATTTAAATAAAGGAGATAAAGTAGTTTTATATTCAAAAGATACCAGAGCAACAACAGCCTTTTATCAAATCTTAAATAATAAATTAAAGCCAAATTCTGGAAGATTTAATTGGGGAATAACTACTAGCCAATCGTATTTACCTTTAGATAACAATTCATATTTTCAAGAAAAAATTTCTTTAGTTGATTGGCTTAGACAATGGTCTAAAAATGATGAAGAAAGAGAAGAAGTATTTATCCGAGGCTTTTTAGGTAAAATGATATTTAGTGGTGAAGAGGCATTAAAAAACTGTGATGTACTATCTGGAGGTGAAAAAGTTAGATGTATGCTTTCAAGGATGATGATGTTAAGATCTAATGTTTTAATGTTTGATGAACCAACAAGTCATTTAGACTTAGAATCCATTACTGCTTTAAATAATTCAATTAAAAAATTTAATGGAAATGTAATTTTAAGTACTCATGACTTTGAATTTGCCAAATCTGTTGGAAACAGAGTAATTGAATTGACTCCTAATGGTGTAATAGACCGATTAACAACATTTGATTCATATATTAATGATACTAAGATTAAAGAGCTTAGAAATAAATTATATAGTTAAACTTTGTAAAATTGTTTTAGATTTTTCTAATTGATCTTCAAAAACATATATAATAATATTTTCGTTAGGGTTGTATCCAAAACCAGAAAGAAGAGCTGATCGCTTATTATTTACAATTATTGGATTAATATTATTTGAATTTAATTCAAATTCTAATCTTTTTGTCTCAATAAAAGATCCCTTAAATAGAAATACCTGTTTTTTCAACTAAATTATTTAAGATCGTAAGACAGCATTAAATTTTGATTCAATTTTTGATTGAATTTTATTCATTGTTAACGATATCTCTTTCTCAGAAAGTGTTTTTATTTGATCTTGTAAAGTGAAATTTAATGTATATGATTTTTTTCCTTCAGGAAGTTTCTGGTCTTCATAAACATCACTCAAAGTCATTTCATGTAAATTCTTAATACTGGATTGATTCAAAATATAATTTTCAACTGATTTGTATTGAACTTTATTTTCAAACAAAAAATTCAATTCCCTTTTTACATTAGGGAATTTTGATAGTTTATTATATTTAATAAAATCACCACTTATTAATTTTAAAATGTTGTCAATATCCAAAGAAGCATAATAAACTTTGTTTTTAATGTCTAATCTTGAAAGGTATTGATTTTTGACATCACCTAAAAGAGCTAAGGTATTATCATTGTGATATAAACCTAAGGTGTTATTGAAAACATCATGGTCAATGATTTTTTCTGTGGTTTTAATAGAAAGTTTATCTAAAATATTTAAAATTATATTTTTTAGATAATAAAAATCTGAGCTTGAGATTTTATTATTCCAAGAATTATTAAATAGGTCATTGGCAAAAATAATACTAAGTCTTCTTGATTCAATGGTTTTACCTTCAACCATTTCATATATCTTTCCAAACTCAAAAAACTTATTATTCTTATTTTTTCTATTTAAATTAAATTTAAGTGTTTTCAAGCTAGACTCTAATAAACTAGTTCTTAGTTGAGAGATATCTGAACTAATTGAATTGATAATATTGACGCTTTCTCTACTTAAGATATTTAATTTATTGTTTGTCAAAGAGTTATTCATTATTTCATTAAATCCATAAGGAATTAGTAGGTTAGCCATTGTGTTCTCTGTTTTATAGTTTTTATTATAACTTTCTTGAACAATTGGAAGTGATAAGTTGTTTGATAATTTAATTTTATTGTAGCCGTAAATTCTAAGAATTTCCTCAACTACGTCACATTCTCTAGTAACATCGTGTCTGTAAAAAGGAACAGTTATACCAACTCCAGTTTCAGTAATATTGTTAATTTTAAAATCCAATGATGTTAGAATTGATTTAATTTCTTCTCTGGGAATCTCTTGTCCTATTAATTTATTTGTTTTACTGAAATTTAAAAGTATTGATGTTTCTTCTGGTTTTTTTGGATATTCATCAATAATATCACTTGATATTTTACCATCGCATAGTTCACAGATTAAGATAGATGCTCTTTTAAGAGCGTATTCGACTGAATCTATACATATTCCTCTTTCAAATCTAAATGAGGCATCGCTATTGATTCCATGATGCTTTGCTGTTTTTCGAATTGATACAGGATCAAAATAAGCACTTTCTAAAAAAATTGATTTAGTTTCATTAGTAATTCCGTGATTTTGACCTCCAAAAACTCCTGCTATACACATGGGTGTATCAGATTCGCAAATCATGAGGTCATTTTTAGTAAGTTTTCTAGTTACACCATCAAGTGTAGTGAATTCCGTACCTTCTTTTAATGTTTTAATATTAATTGATTTGGTTGTAATTTTATCAAAATCGTATGCATGTAATGGTTGGCCTATTTCATGTAATACATAATTTGTAATATCAACTACGTTATTTAAAGGAGTTAGTCCGATAGATTTTAATTTATTTTTTAACCATTTGGGTGATTCCTTAATAGAAACATTTTCAATACAAACTCCTGAAAATCTTGGACATATATTAGGGTCTTCTACATTAATGTTAATTTTTTTAGTTCTTGAATTTATATGAAAAGAAGAAACAGATGGAGTTATTAACTCACTTTTATGTCCTTTATGCATTAAAGCAGCTCTAAGGTCTCTAGCAACACCAAGATGACTCATAGCGTCAGATCGATTAGGAGTTAAACCAATGTTAAAAACCAGATCGGAATAGTTTTCATAAATTTTTGAAACTTTAGTACCAGGTTTGAATTTGGAATTTAAAACAATAATACCTTCGTGGGAATTTCCTATACCTATTTCATCTTCAGCACAAATCATTCCTTGACTGATTTCACCTCTAATTTTACTTTTAGTTATCTTAAACTTATCGTTGTTAAATGGATATAAGGTAGTTCCAACAGTTGCAACAACTACTTTCTGATTTAATTGAACGTTTGGAGCACCACAAACAATCTGCAGTATAGTTTCATTACCAACATTAACTTTAGTAAGTTTTAATCTATCAGCGTTAGGATGTTGTTCACAATAAACAACTTCTCCTACAACAAGTCCCTCTAAACCTCCAGTAAACTCCTCATATTTTTCAATTCCTTCAACTTCTAAACCTATATCTGTTAGAATTTCTGAAACTTCTTCAATTTTTAAATCAATTTTTAAAAATTCCGATAACCAGTTAAATGATATATTCATTATATATTATTATAATATATTCAAAGATACAATTAAGAACATTTAAATTAAATAATAACTTAACTTATATGTTTCCATAAAAGAGTGTTTTTTGTTTTATTATTATATTCTTCCTTTATTAATTTATTTTCGACTTTAATTAATTTTTGATCATTTGAAACGATTACTTTAACATCATTTCTTGCTGATTCTAAAATTTCTTTGTCTGTAATTATGTTAGCAATCTTAAGATTTAACAATCCGCTTTGTTGGGTACCCAACAAATTTCCAGGACCTCTTATTTCCATATCAACCTCAGCAACCTTGAAACCATCATTAGTACTTGTCATAGTTTTTATTCTTTTCCTTGCATCAGAACTAAGTTTGTTTGACGTCATTAATACACAATAACTATTTTCAGAGCCTCTTCCAACTCTTCCTCTTAACTGATGTAGTTGAGATAATCCAAATTTTTCCGAACTTTCAATTACCATTACACTTGCATTAGGAATATTAACACCAACTTCTATAACAGTTGTTGATACCATTATATCGGTTTTCCCTTCTTTAAACCTTTTCATTTCAATAGCCTTATCCTCTGATTTCATTCTGCCATGTAAAATGCTTAATTGATATTTATTATTTGGAAATTCTCTGGAAATACTTTCGTATCCATCCATTAAGTCCTTATAATCCATTTTTTTTGATTCTTCAATAAGCGGATATACGATATATACTTGGCGTCCTTTTTTAATTTCATCTTTAAGAAATTTAAAAATTTCAAGTCTATTTTTATCTGACCTATGAACTGTTTTTACAGTTTTTCTACCTGGGGGAAGTTCATCAATAATTGAAATATCTAAATCTCCATACACAGTCATAGCTAAAGTTCTTGGAATTGGTGTAGCTGTCATTACTAAAACATGAGGAGGATTAATATTTTTTTTCCAAAGTTTTGACCTTTGGGCTACTCCAAATTTATGTTGTTCATCAATTATAACAAATCCTAAGTTCTTGAACCTTACATTATCTTCTAATACGGCATGGGTTCCAACTAAAATGTTAATTTTTCCATTAATAAGATCTGAAAAAAGTTTTATTCTATCTTTTTTTGATGAAGAACCTGTTAATATACTTACGTGAATATTTATTTTTTTTAATGAATCATTTAAACTATTATAATGTTGTTGTGCTAAAATTTCGGTAGGTGCCAAAAAACAAACCTGAAAGTCATTATCTATTGCTATTAATGAACTTAGTAAAGCAACAATTGTTTTACCTGATCCTACATCTCCTTGAAGTAGTCTGTTCATTTGAGCATTTGACGAGAAATCTTTTCTTATTTCCTTAATAACTTTTTTTTGAGCATTTGTAAGTGAAAAAGATAGGTGAGAATTATAAAATTCATTAAAACTATTACCAACTTTTGAAAAATTAAACCCCTTGAATTTAGATTTCTTCGATATATTACTCATTAAAAATTCTAATTGTAAGTAAAAAAATTCTTCATATTTTAATCTAAATTCTGCTTTAGATAAAAGTTGTTGGTTCGTAGGAAAATGAATATTCTTAAACGCTTGATATTTTGAAATTAGAGAATATTTTTCATTAATTTCTTTACTTAAATTTTCTTTAAAACAACCTAGTGAATTATTTAAAATATTATAAATTACTTCTCTGAAGAATTTATTAGTTATTCCCCTTGATAGAACTCTTTCGTTTGAACTATAAATAGGTAGTAATCCTTTTACCTGTTTTTTATTGAATTCTGAAACCAAATCAAGTTCAGGATGTGCAATTGAAAAATTATTTAAATACCAATTTGGTTTTCCATATAATACATAATCAGTATTCAATTTGATAGATTTTTCTATCCATTTTGCTCCTTTAAACCAAACTATATCAATAGTACTATTACCATCATTAAATGTACCTATAAGTCTATTACTTTTAATGTTTTTGAAATAATAGATCTCTGTAAATTTTCCGATTATTTGTACATCTGCATTGGATTTCTGAATTTCATTAATATTGTAGAATTTAGTTCTATCAATATATCTGAAAGGAAAAAAATTCAATAAATCTTTATAAGTGAAAATATTAAATTCTTTTTTTAAAATTTCTGCTCTATTAGGACCAACTCCTTTCAAA
>PADT01000026.1 GCA_002700465.1 Flavobacteriaceae bacterium
AATTAATAAAGCTTATGAGACAACTTCTGAAGCTATAATTAATATTGCAGGAACTTTTATATTCTTATTTGCAATAATTTTCTATGATGATATTTATCCTTTAAATCTATTATTAGTTGCTATTTTTTCAGGATTTATTGGTTGGAGTATTGGACCAACAGTATCAGCTTTAGGAGAAAATTTTAAGATGAGAAAATATAAAAAACAATTTGGTTTATTAAGTAAAACTGTTGTTACTGATAAAAAAACATTTTCTGAGAAATTTTGGGGTCAAAAAGATGAAAAAAAAACAATGTACTATGAAAAATCGAATTCAACTGAACTATTTGACTCAGATTCTGAAAAATATAAATTAATTATTGATAAAATAATGTCATCAAACAGTTTTAAAAAGGACAATTATCATCAAGAATGGCAAAATGTAGTTTTTCAAGCAATGTTGGGTACTACTATTGCAGTACTTGCAACCGCATCAATAGTGTTTACTTCGTCATTTGATTTTAGTATTCTTGGGGGATTTTTGTTTATTGCATTGATAGTTCTTATTGTAATGGGAGTTTTAAACGTATTTATTTTTAAATCAAAAAAATATTCGCTTATAAGAGCCTATTTTGGTGTTCTTATTTTTACAGGCTATTTGTTATACGATTTTGACATGTTAAAAAAACAAATGAACGCTGGTGATGAATCCTGGTCAACTGCAATAAAAATAGCAGTAAATTTATATTTAGATATTATTAATATATTTTTAGATTTACTTGAAATATTAGCTGAAAGTGGAGGTAATTAATTAAATAAATTAAATATGAAAAATAAATTTTCAATCAGTATACTATTAGCAATCTTTATACTAAATTATTCGTGTGCACAGGATTTAAAAACACTAGATGAGGAAAACAAAAATTCAATAATAACCACCGAAGAAAACTATGAAATGGAATTGGTTTTCGAAGATGAAAACATAATATGGGGAATTGAATTTTTAAACGATAATTCTATACTTGCTTCAGTAAAATCCGGGTCCATTTATCACTACAAAAATGGAGTAAAAACAGAAATAAAAGATCTTCCTGAAATATACTTTAGGGGTCAAGGTGGGCTTTTAGACATCGCCCTTCATCCAGAATTTAAAGAAAATAAATGGCTTTATTTATCTTACGCATCTGAGGATATTAAAGGAAAAGGCGGGAATACCACAATAGCTAGAGCTAAACTAATTGATAATTCATTAGTAGACTTAGAAGTTTTATATAAAGGCTCTCCCAATTCAAAAAAAGGTCAACATTTTGGATCAAGAATGGAATTTGACAATGAAAATTATTTATATTTTTCAATTGGAGATAGAGGGAATAGAAATGTAAATCCACAAGATATAACTATTGATGGTGGAAAAATATACAGAATAAAAGATGACGGAACAATTCCTTTAGATAATCCATTTTATAAAGAAGAAAATGCAAAAAAAGCTATTTATTCTTATGGTCACCGAAATCCTCAAGGTATGTTTAAACATCCAGAAACTGGTGAAATTTGGACAAATGAACATGGTCCAAGAGGAGGAGATGAGATTAATATAATTAAAAAAGGAAAAAACTATGGATGGCCTAAAATAACGTATGGAATAAATTACAGCGGAACAACAATAACAAAAGATAAAAGTCTTCCAAATATGGAACAACCTTTGTATTATTGGCTACCCTCAATAGCACCAAGTTCATTCGAATATATTTCAAGTGAAATATATCCAGGATGGAAAGGCAGTTTACTTGCTGGAGCACTTGTATTTAAATATATTGAAAGAGTTGGAATAAAAGATAATAAAGTCATTTCCAGATCAAAAATAGCCGAAGGTTTGGGAAGACCAAGAGATGTAAAGCAGGGACCTGATGGTTATATTTATGTTTCAATTGAAAATAAAGGAGTTTACAAAATAGTACCGTCAAAAAAAAAAAATAATTTAAAAATATCTGAGATCAATAATTATCCAATCGGAAAAGAATTATACGAGGATTTTTGTATGAGATGTCATATGTCTGATGGTAAGGGAGTTGAAGGAGCTTATCCTCCTCTTGCAAATGCAGATTACTTGTTAAACAAACGCATTGAATCGATAAAAGCGATTAAATATGGACTTTCTGGACCAATTGTAGTTAATGGCATTAATTATAATTTAAATATGGAAAAAATGGGCTTAGATAACCAAGAGATTGCGGAAATAATGAATTACATTTTAAACAGTTGGGGTAATAAAACAGAAAAATTAGTTACTGAAAAGGAAGTTGATGAAGTCTAAAGATTCTAAAGTTTTTATAATTGGTATTTGTGGTGGAACATGCTCAGGAAAATCAACAATCTCTGAAAAATTAAAAGACTATTATAAAAAAACAGGAGTTAATAAAATAAATACGGATTCATATTATAAAGACCATTCTGATTTAAGTTTTAAAGAAAGATCACAAATCAATTTTGATCATCCTAATTCTATAGACTTTGAGCTTCTTATTAAACACTTAAATAATTTAATAAAAAACAATAGCATAAAAGAACCTGTTTACTCCTACAAAAGCCATAAAAGATTAAAAAAAAACAAACTTTTAAAACCAAAAAGAATAATAATTTTAGAGGGACTTCATATATTTTGTAATGCAGAATTAATAAATTTAATTGATTTTGGATTATTTCTAAATTTAGATTCTGTTACAAGGTTGGAGAGAAGAATAAAACGAGACATAAACGAAAGAGGCAGGACAGAAGAAGAAGTTATAAATCGATTTAACGAAATGTGTGAACCCATGTATCAAGAATTTATTTTTCCATCAAGAACAAAAGCAAATGTGATTATAAATAGTAATCAAAAATCAATAAATGAAGTAATAAACTTAATAAATGAATTCATTTAAAATTTTTATAAAAAAAATAAAATCAAATAGATACTTTAAAATTTTTACAAATTTTTACATATTAGTTAGTTTGTTCTTTTTTATTTGGATGTTATTTATTGATACAAACTCTTATATCTTTCATAGTACTCTTAACTCAGAAATTGACGATTTAATCATAAGAAAAGAAAAATTAAAAAAAGAAATTGAAAATGACCAGAAGTTGATTAATGATTTAAAAGATCCAGACAACTATGAAGCGTTTGCAAGAGAAAAATTTTTTATGAAGAAAGAAGGAGAAGAAATCTACATAATTGAATTCAAAGACAGTATTAAAAACTAGTTAACAAAAACCCCTGTTAGATCTATATTTGAGTTTCAAAATATTGTATTTTTAAAATAAATATATATTGATGGGTAAAATTATTTCAGTTTCCAATCAAAAAGGCGGAGTGGGCAAAACAACTACAGCTCTAAACCTTTCTGCTTGCTTGGGAATCTTAGAACAAAAAGTTCTTTTAATAGACCTTGACCCTCAGGCAAATGCAACTTCAGGAATTGGAATTAATTTAAAAAAAATTAAATATTCTTCTTATCATTTGCTTGAACATACCGAAAAAGCAGAAAACATAATTATAAAATCGAATACCCCAAATTTAGACATCATACCCTCAAATATTGATCTGGTTGCAATTGAACTTGAATTAGTTAATCACCCCAACAGAGAATTTATGTTAAAAAAGGCGCTAGGTAATATTAAGGATAATTACGATTATATAGTTATTGATTGTGCTCCCTCTCTTGGACTAATAACCCTTAATGCATTAACTGCATCAAATTCGGTGATTATTCCTATCCAGTGTGAATACTTTGCATTAGAGGGATTAGGTAAACTATTAAACACTGTAAAAAGTATTCAAAAGGTTCATAATCCAAATTTAAATATTGAGGGGTTACTTTTAACAATGTATGACTCAAGGTTAAGACTTTCAAATCAAGTCGTAGAAGAGGTAAGAAAACACTTTCATAATATGGTTTTTAAAACAATAATTCAGAGAAATGTAACGCTTGGAGAAGCTCCAAGTCATGGAAAAAATATAATAGATTACGATTCAACAAGTAAAGGAGCAAAAAACTATATAAAGCTCGCTCATGAATTAATTAACAATAATAAAAATGGCTAAAGCATATAAAAAACAATCTCTTGGCAGAGGACTTTCTGCTCTACTTGAAAATGAGGAAAATGATATTAATTCAGCTCAAGATTCAAATGCAGATAAATTAATTGGAAATGTTATTGAATTACCTATTGATCAAATTAAAATTAATCCTTTTCAACCCAGAACAAATTTTGAAAATGATAAAATTTCGGAATTAGCTAATTCAATTGAACAATTAGGAATAATACAACCGATAACTGTTAGAAAAATCGGATTTAAATCATTTCAAATTATATCTGGAGAAAGAAGATTTAGAGCTGTTTCCTTGTTGAAAATAAAATCTATTCCTGCGTATATTAGAATTGCTAATGATCAACAGTCATTAGAAATGGCTTTAGTTGAAAACATACAAAGAGAGAATTTAGATCCAATAGAAATTGCATTATGTTACCAAAGACTTATTGATGAAGTAATGTTAACTCAAGAAGAAATGAGTGCAAGAGTTGGTAAAAAAAGATCTACAATATCAAATTATTTACGGCTTTTGAAACTAGATCCGATAATTCAAACAGGAATTAGAGATGGATTCATCTCAATGGGTCATGGAAAAACACTAGTTTCAATTGAGGAAAAAGATTTACAATTAAAATATTACAAAAAGATTTTATCTGACTCTCTTTCAGTTAGACAAGCTGAAAAACTAATTTCTAGTAAAGATTCTTCAATAAAAAAGATTAAAAAAGTTATAAGTACAGATTTTTATAAAAATGATATTGAAAGATTATCTCAAAAATTAAAAGTTGAGGTTAAAGTATCGTTAAAAACAAAAAACAAAGGTTCAGTTTTGATTTCTTTTAATAACATTGAAGATTATAATAAGATAATAAAGAAACTTTCAAGTGATAAATAGATTCTTTACAACATTTTTAATAACTCTAATCTCAATATCAGCTATTTCTCAAGAAAAAGAAATAGTATTTGATGAGTTAGATCCATCTGCTCCCTCAAAAGCTGCATTTTACTCAGCTGTTCTTCCTGGTTTAGGCCAGGGTTTTAACAAGAAATATTGGAAAATACCAATAGTTTATGCAGCTATTGGCACATCTATTTATTCTTATGATTTTAATCAAAAAAAATACTGGGATTATAGAAATGCCTATAAAAGCAGAAAAGCTGGATACAAAAATGATCCCTATCAAAATTTAATTTTAGATGATGACAGATTATTAGACGGTGCAGATTTTCATAAAAAAAACAGAGACCTATCAATGGTATTTATAGTTGGTTTTTATATTTTAAATATTTTAGATGCTAACATAGATTCTCATTTAAAACAATATAACGTAAACGAATCTTTAACTTTAAAACCTTATTTAAATAATGGTGATGAGTTAACATATGAATCAATTGGATTATCACTAAATTTGAATTTTTAAATGAAAATAGCATTACTTGGATATGGTAAAATGGGTAGAGAAATTGAAAAAATTTCTTTAGAAAGAGGTCATTCCATTTCAATAATTATTGATAGAGAGGATTTAGTTGATAAACTAATAAATACTGATGTGGCAATTAACTTCAGTACGCCTGATTCAGCAGTTAATAATATAAAGTTATCACTTGACAGTTCAATTCCAATTGTAAGTGGTACCACAGGATGGTTAGAGAACTATGATGACATTGTAGAACATTCTAAAAAAACAAACACCAGTTTTATGTACTCATCAAACTACAGTTTAGGTGTAAACTTATTTTTTGAACTTAATAAAAAACTTGCAACTCTTGTCGGAAATTATAAAGATTATAATATTAATATTGAAGAAATCCATCACAAGCAAAAACTCGACAAGCCAAGTGGAACAGCAATTACCTTAGCAGATGAAATCATAGTTAACTCAAAATATTCAGAATGGTCATTTGATAAAAATAATAAGGATACTATAAAAATGATTTCTAAAAGAGAAGATAATATTCCGGGAACTCATACGGTACAATACAATTCTAAAATAGATTCATTAGAAATTAAACATACTGCTCACAATAGAAAAGGATTTGCTTTAGGTGCAGTGATAGCAGCAGAATGGATTTTAAATAAAAAAGGTGTTTTTAACATGAGTGATGTAATAAAAGACACAAACTTTAAATTTTAAATATGACAATTTTTGAATGGTTAATATTCTTTGTATTAGTCCAATTGATTCATGGATTAGGTACTTGGAAACTGTATTTAAAGTCAGGTTATAGAGGATTTTATGCTTTTATTCCAGTTTTCAATGCATTTATATTAATGAAAATAATAAAAAGACCTTTCTGGTGGGTAATTTTATTATTCCTCCCAATAATCAACCTACTTATATTTCCTGTTATATGGGTTGAAACAGCAAGAAGTTTTGGAAAAAACTCATCATTTGATACAATAGCTACAGTATTATCACTTGGATTTTTCATTTACTTAATTAACTATTCATCAAAATCTGAATATATAAATGAAAGGGATCTTAATCCAAAAACTGCATTTGGAGAATGGTTAAGTTCAATCATTTTTGCGATTATTTTAGCAACTTTAGTTCATACATATTTCATTCAGCCATATATTGTGCCAACTGGGTCATTAGAGAAATCTATTTTGATTGGAGATTTTCTTTTTGTAAGTAAATTTCATTATGGTGCAAGAGCTCCGCAAACAGCAATAGCTTTTCCTATGGTTCACGATACTATCGTTGGAACTGGTATTAGATCCTATTTAAATAAACCCCAAATTCCTTATTATAGATTGCCAGGATTTCAAAAAATTAAACGAAATGAAATTGTAACGTTCAGTTGGCCTGCAGACACAGTAAGGAAATTTTTCGTTCGTGAAAAAGGAGTAAAAAAACCAATCGATAAAAAATCAAATTATGTAAAAAGATGTGTGGCAATTCCATCTGATACTCTTGAGATTATTGATGGATTAATACATATAAATGGAAAAGAAAGTATTATGCCTTACAGAGCTAAACCCGTATTGAGCTATAGTGCATATAATTCCAAAGGTGTATCAGCATCAAACTTAATTAAGCTAGGGGTTTCAGATATACAAAGAAAATTTAAAATTCAAGAAATAAATCAATATAAATTTGAACAAATAAGACCCTATTTATTACAAGTTATAGACAACAGTCCTGAGAATTTTATAGTAATAACAAAGTCAAATGGGATTCCATATGAAATAAGACTAAACTCAAGAATTTCAATGACCGAGATTACGGATAAAAAAACTGATCTTTTTCTTACCGAAAAGCAAGCAGAATTAATTTCAAAATCTAAAATGCTAGATAGCTTAAAAAGAACTTTCAATGAAATAAAATCTTATAACACTTCATTCTTTCCAAATGATATTAGATTTAATTGGAATGAAGATAATTTCGGACCAATAATAATTCCAGCAAAAAATAAAACTGTAGAGTTAAATAAAAACAACTTACCTATTTATAAAAAAATAATTAGAGAGTATGAAAAAAATGAATTAACGCTTGATAAAAACGGAATAATTCGAATTAACAAAATTGAAACTAATAATTACACTTTTAAACAAGATTATTATTGGATGATGGGAGATAACAGATATAAATCTGAAGACAGTAGAAGTTGGGGGTTTGTACCTGAGGATCACATAGTAGGAAAACCAGTATTTATTTGGTTTAGTATAGATGGAATAAATGATGGATTTAAAAATTGGAAAATTCGTTGGGATAGAGTTTTTACTACAATAAATCTTGATGGAGAGGCAAAATCATACAGATGGTATTTTTTATTTGGCTTAATTAGTGTTTTAATTTATTCTGAAATAAAAAAAAGAAGGAAATAAAAATATTTTAATGGTTCAAAAAATAATGGTTCCACCCTATTTTGGCCCAATTTCGTGTTGGAAACAGATAATTAACTCCAATATATTATGGGATGTACATCAAAACTACATTAAACAAACATTCAGAAACAGAACATTTATTCACTCAGCAAACGGACTTCAAATATTAACCATCCCTGTAAAGCATTCTAAAATTAAGTTTTCCATGCTAGATGCTAAAATTGATAATTCAATTGCATGGCAAAAAAATCATTGGAAATCAATACAATCAGCCTATAATTCCTCACCTTTTTTTGAATTTTACAGAGATTCATTAGAGGGAATTTACATAAAAGAGTATACCTACCTTACTAAATTCAATTTTGACCTTATTAATTTAATTTTAGAATGGACAGATATTGAAATGAAATCAGAATTATCAAAGAGTTATAAAATTCAATACAAAAATGGTTTAGATTTAAGAGAAAACATAGAAAACAAAAAATATTCTAGTTCAGAAAACATAATATATAAACAAGTTTTTTCAGATAAAAATGGTTTCCTAAATGATTTAAGTATTATAGATTTAATATTTAATGAGGGGCCTAATAGCATAAGTTATTTAAAATAAAAAGCAGGCCATAAGCCGGATTCTGTCTTGTCTTATCATTTATCTAGACAAAATATTACTATTTTGTTCAAACCGCCCACCCTCCAACATTGAGCGAGCAGCTCTCAAGCGTTGGTATACGTGACGTTTCACCTTATAGAGTTTACCTGGTTTCACTACAGCCTAACTGTACATACTTTCTGTTGCACTTGTCCTCTATTATAAATAGTGACGGGTGTTACCCGCTATAATGCTCTTTGGTGTCCGGACTTTCCTCTTTTATAAATAAAAGCGATAAGAAGGCCTGCTTAAAGCAAAAGTAAATTAAAATTATGTTGATAAAAAAAAATTATTAAAGTTTTAAAAATTATAATATTATTTGTGTATTTCTATATTTGTATTGATGGAAAATTATGTTGTATCTGCATTAAAGTATAGGCCTGATAGTTTTGAAACCGTTGTGGGTCAAAAGTCTATAACTAAAACCCTTGAAAATGCTATTGAAAACAATCAGCTTCCACAAGCAATGTTGTTCTGTGGTCCAAGAGGAGTTGGTAAAACTACTTGTGCAAGAATACTCGCTAAACAAATAAATGACGACAATAAAACCAGTGATTTTTCTTACAATATATTTGAATTAGATGCTGCATCGAACAATGGAGTGGATGATATTAGAAATCTAATAGATCAAGTCAGAATACCTCCACAAACTGGAAATTATAAGGTCTATATCATTGACGAAGTTCATATGCTTTCCGGACAAGCTTTTAATGCTTTTTTAAAAACCCTGGAAGAGCCACCAAAATACGCAATATTTATATTAGCAACCACAGAAAAACACAAAGTCATACCAACAATTTTATCTCGTTGCCAAATCTATGATTTTAAAAAAATTAGTGCAACAGATATTAAAAGTCATTTAGAAAAAATAGCTAAAAAAGAAAATATTTCATATGATGATGAATCGCTTTTTCTAATTGCAAATAAAAGTGATGGTGCACTTAGAGATGCTCTGTCAATTTTTGACAGATTAGTAAATTTTACAGATGGAAATATAACTAAGGAATTAGCATATAAAAATTTAAATATTTTAGATCACGATGTCTATTTTGAAACATTTGAATTAATTAATAAAAATGATATTTCTAACTGCCTATTATTATTCAATAATGTAATTGAACAAGGATTTAGCGGTCAACATTTTATTGATGGTTTATGCCTTCACTTAAGAGATTTGTTAATTTCTAAAAACAGTTCGAGTCAAGTGCTTTTAGAACAAAATGAAAATTTAAAAACTAAATATATTGATCAGGCTAAAATTAAAGATTCAAATTTTATATTAAATGCAATTAATTTAACTGAGGATTGCAGTTATAGATATAAAAACAGTAAAAATCAACGACTTTTGACTGAAATATGCTTGATGAAGTTATGTTCGATTGAAAATATTGAATTAAAAAAAAAAATAAAAATCTTATCTAAAGAAGAGGTTTCTAAAAAAACAACAAAGGAATTTAATATAGTTGAAACAGAAAAAATTAAGAAAGTAGAGAAAGTAGAGAAAGTAGAGAAAGTAGAGAAAGTAGAGAAAGTAGAGAAAAAAAACATTTCAGGATTATCAATTTCAAGTTTACAGGTAAAAAAAGATATTGAAAATTTAAATATTGCAAAAAAAAACACAATAAATATTTCCAAAAACTTTAATTCTACTTTTAATCAAGATTCACTAAAAAAATCCTGGAATAAATTTCATCAAAAATTATTAAATAAAGGGAGAAAGAATTTAGCTAGTATAATTGCTATAGCTGAGCCAGAAGTTCTAGAAAACAATGAGATTTCATATACCCTTACTAATGAAACTAATAAAATTGAGTTAGAGAGAAATAAAAATGAATTATTAAATTTTTTAAAAACTGAGTTAACAAATAGTAATATTAAGCTTAATATTAAAGTAAATAGATTAAAAGAAAAAACTTTTATTTATTCTCCCATTGAAAAATATGAAAAATTAAAAAAAATAAATCCAAGAATCGAAAGTTTAAGAAAAGAATTTAAACTTAACCTATAATTCGTTCATTAGTTCGTGAACCATTCCATCAGCAAGACCAATTTTAGGCACAGTTATCTCCTTTACATCCATTTTATTTAATACAAATTGATAAATTTTTCCTGCTGGAACTATAACGTCAACTCTGTCAGGATTTAGTTTTAAAGTAATCATTTTATTAAAAAAAGACATCTTTTCTAAATCATTAATAGTTGAATTAATTAGATTGATTGACAAAGGTTCGCCAATTTTATTTCCAGATAATTTAAATATTTTGTTAATATTTCCACCTAAAGCGACCACTTCAATATTTCTCTTATCACATAAGTTGTTTTCAATCCAATTTCCAAATTCATTCCATGTTGATTTATCTACTAAATTATTTATTAATCTAACACCACCAATTTTAAATGACTTAGAAATTAACACAATATTGTTTTTAATTAAAGTAAGCTCTGTACTCCCCCCACCAACATCAATAAAACAAAAAGTTTTAGATTTAGTTGAAAATGCAGGATTATTTGTAATTAATCTAGCTTCTTTTGTACCACTAATTATTTCAATTTTAATATTACTATTTTCTTTAATCAGGTCAATTATCTTTTTACCATTAGATGAACTTCTTAAAGCTGATGTTGCATAGGCTAAGTATTTATCTACATTATGTACTTTCATTAATAATTTAAAAGATTTCATAGAATCTAATAACCTTGAAATATTTTTCTTTGATATTTTTCCGTTTTTGAACGCGTCTTGACCCAATCGAATAGGAACCCTCACTAATGAATTTTTTGTAGAAAAGAGTTCTGAATCATGAAAATAAATATTAGATATTAAAAGTCTAATAGCATTTGAGCCAACATCAATTGTTGCATATTTAATTACTTTACTAAAGTCCTTCAATTTTATTTAAATAATAATTATACATTTTTTGTTGTGATCGAAAACTTTTAAGCGATTTAGACTGAGATTTAGAATTATTATTCACAAGCCTGGCTTTTATATTATCACTCCAATAAATATTAAAAATATCTAGAATTTCTTTTTTTAAATCCTCTTGTAAAATAGGACAAGTGACTTCTACTCTATTATCCAGGTTTCTTGTCATCCAATCTGCTGATGAAATAAAAACTTTATTATCATTATTATTATTAAAAATCATAAATCTAGTATGCTCTAAAAATCTATCGACAATACTAATAACTTTTATATTTTCACTCATGCTTTTGTGACCAGGAATAAGACAACATATACCTCTAACAATCATTTGTATTTTTACTCCAGCCCTACTGGCATTGTATAAAGAACGTATCAAACTATAACTTGTTATATTATTAATTTTAATTTTAATCCAGGCTTCATTACCGTTTTTAGCATTTACAATTTCATTATTAATAAGTTTTTTTATGTTAGTTTCCGTATTTATTGGAGACACAATCAAGTTTTTAAAAATATACTTTTTATAATTTGCATTGAAAAAGTTAAAAACATTTGAAACTTCGTCTAAAATCTTAACATTTGAGGTAAATAAAGTTAAATCAGTATAAATCTTTGCAGTTGATTCATTAAAATTTCCAGTACTTATAAAACCATATTTTTTTAAATTTCCATTTTCCAGCCTTTCGATAAGACAAATTTTGCTATGTACTTTTAAATTAGGAGAACCAAAAATTAATTTAATCCCTTGTGATTGCATTTCTTTAGCATATCTAATATTTGCTGATTCATCAAACCTTGCTTGAAGTTCGATTTGAACTACTACTTTTTTACCATTTCTAGCAGCATTAATTAAAGCACTGGCAACCTTAGATAGTTTGGATAATCTGTAAATTGTAATTGAAATCTTTTTGACTTTTGGATCTATTGAAGATTTCATTAAAAAACTAATTAAATAGGAGAATTTATGATAAGGAGTATGAATCATAAAATCTTTTTTCTTTAATTTATCAAAAGTATTATCACTATGACTAAACCCTTTGACATTGAGTGGAGGCATTGTTTCATAAACTAAGGAATTATTTAGGTTAGGAAAGCTCATATAATCTCTTCTATTATGATATTTGCCACCAGGGATTATACTATCTGTTTCATTATTTATACCCATTTTGTTCAATAAAAAATTCAGGGTTTCTAATTTGATTTCGCTATCATAAACAAAACGTACAGGATCAGCACTAGATCTTTCTTTGACACTTTGAGCAATTTTATCCAAATAACTTTTTGAAATATCATCATCAAAATCTAATTCTGCATCTCTACTTGCCTTTACCATATTAGCCTCAATTAATTTTGGATTAAATATTTTAAAAATATCTTTTAAATGAAATCTAATAATATCATCAATCATTATAATATTTTGTTCTTTGCTATCTGAGGGTAATATTACAAATCTATCCAAGTTTCTAGGAAACCTAATTATAGCATTTTGGACATCATTATTTTCTAAAATAATTCTAATCAATAAAAAAGAAAGATTTTCTTTAAATTTTGGAAATTTCTTATTTTTATTTAGAATAATAACATCAATTGCAGGACTAATAATCTCAAAAAAATAATTATTTATAAATTGTCTATGATTAAATTTAATTTTTAATTCATCTACAAAATAAATTTTATCTTTTTCTAAAAGCTTAATAATGTTGGTAAGAGTTAAAAAACTTTTTTGTTGAAGATCAGTTGCTTTTATTGTTATATCATTTAATAACTCTTTGGCTGTTCTGTCTTTAAAAAGTTTTTTTCCGCTATTTGTACTTACTGCAATACGCTTAACAGTAGCATACCTAACTCTATAAAATTCATCTAAATTATTTGAAAAAATACCTAAAAATCTTATTCTTTCAATCAAAGGAACATTAGGGTCATTAGCTTCTTCCAAAACTCTTTCATTGAATTCAAGCCAGCTAATTTCTCTATTAATAAATAGGTTTTTTGAAGTGATCATTTAAAATTTTTAGGAAAATAATAATTACATTTTCCTGAATTAATATTCTTCCACAAAGATACATCAAATTCAAAAATTAAAATTCCACATGTAGGCACCATTAAACCTTTAATGTTTGAAAATTTTGATAAAATATTGTTACAACTGTTATTATGTGTAAAAATCATTACTGAATCAATTACATTATCTAAGTTCTTAATAAATATTTCAACATTATTTCCAATAAAATCATATAATTTAGGATCTACCTTATAGTTGTTTAAATTAATTCTATTAATATTTTTTAAGAAAATTTCTGCTGTCTGTTGAGTTCTTAACGCAGGGCTTGAAAAAATATTATCCACATTAATATTTAAGTTATTATAAATTCCTGACATTATTTGAGCATCAGAGTATCCTCTGTTAGAAAGAGGACGATTTAAGTCTGAAACGTCGTTATCCCAAGAAGATTTTGCATGTCTGATTAAAATGAGTTTTTTCAAGGAGATAGTCTCTTTTTATTCCAGATATTATTTTTATTTAAAAAAATAATTCTGTCATGTAAACGATTATCTCTCCCTTGCCAAAACTCAATGGAACTAGGAACAACACAAAAACCACCCCAGTTTTCAGGCTTAATTAAGTGATTATTATTTGATATGAAAGTTTTTAATTTTTCATCAATATAATTTCTAGATGGAATAACATCACTTTGATTAGAAATAATAGCTCCAACCCTACTGCTTTCAGGCCTAGAATTAAAATATTCAATAGAATCAGATTCACTAATTTTATTAGCCTTCCCTTGAATAATAACTTGCCTTTCCATTGAGGGCCAATAAAATGACAAACATACGTTTGAATTATTTGAAATATTTTTACCCTTTCTACTATTATAATTAGTAAAAAAAACAAAGCCTAACTCTGAAAATTTTTTTAATAATACAATTCTAGTTAAAGGGGAAAAATTTATAGTTACAGTTGATAATGACATTGCATTTGGTTCGATTTCGGTTCCAAACCTTTCAACCTCATCAAACCATTTAGAAAATAAAACAAAAGGATTGTCAGATAAATCATTTTCATTTAGTTCTCCCTTTAGATAGTTATCTCTATATCCACTTAAATCTTTTGACATATTCTAAATTAATATTTATTACTAAAATACAAAACTCTTATTCTCAAGTGCTAATTCACAATTATTAAAAACTGTTTTAGCCTCATCTAAAAATAATTCTAAATCGTTATATCTAGATGAAAAATGACCTAAAATAAGTTTTTTAACATTTGAATTTTTTGCTATAATTGCGGCTTGCTCTGCAGTTGAGTGAAAGGTTTTTGTAGCAAAATTTTCATCTTTTTTCAAAAATGTAGACTCATGATATAACAGATCACAATCCATAAGTTGTTTTGTTATATTTAAATTGAAAATAGTATCACTACAAAATGCATATGTAATATCTGGATTTAAAGGCTCTACCAATTTGATATTTTTTATAATATCTCCTTTTTCAGTCACTCCATCTTTTCCTAATTTGATTCCTGAAAATTGAGTTTTATCAATTCCGAAATCCATTACTTTGCTCACAATTAATTTATGACTACTTGCTTTTTTTCTAAATAAAAAACCATTAGTATAAATTCCGTGATAAAGTGGAATCGTTGTTACAGATAAATTATTTTTATTGAAGATAACTACAGGTTTTATACTACTTAATTCTATAAAGTTTAATTTATAATTAGTCCAAGTTTTTCCAGCTTTCATTAATGATGTAATTATTTCTTTAATTCCCTTGGGACCAAAAATATTTAAAGGTTTTTCTCTTCCTAACAAATTAAAAGTCAAAATTAGGCCAGGAAGACCAAAATAGTGATCTCCATGTAAATGAGAAATAAAAATATCTTCTATTGAATTAAATTTAATTTTATTTTTTCTTAATTGAATTTGAGTTCCTTCACCACAATCTATTAGAAATGATTTTCCGCTGTATTCTAAAACTTGGGAAGTAGTAAAACCTTTAAAGGATGGATAAGCCGAAAAACTACCTAATATTGTTAATTTCATCACAAACCTAAATCTCTTTCAATTTCTTCAATTTCAATTATATCTATGGCTTCTTTCAAAGATGGAACAATATTCATTTTTAAGCTCTGGTACTCAGATCGATAATCTGATTTAATTATAACAAAAGATCTATTATTATTTTTAGATTCAGTAAATAAATTATTTAAATCATCAAAAATTTCATCAAAATTAAATTCATTTAAATCAATTATTATGTTTTTTATATTAATATTTGATTTAATTTCATTTGAGGAATTTAGATAATTATTTCTATTATTTATTTTAAATAATAATGTGTTTTTGGATTTAGAAAAGTTCATGTTATTTAAGCTTTGCAGCTAATAAGTACATTACTGCCATACGAATAGCTACTCCATTTTCTACTTGATCTAAAATTATGGCTTGATCAGAATCTGCAACTTCACTTGTTATTTCCACTCCTCTGTTAATTGGACCGGGATGCATTACTATAATTTCTTTATTAATGGAACTTAATAAAGGCATTGTTAAACCATATTGTTGGACATATTCTCTTATAGAGGGAAAATAGGACTCAGACATTCTTTCATTTTGAATCCTTAACATGTTAACAGCATCAGAATTTTTTAATGCTTTTCTGAAATTAGTTTCAACTTTAACGTTTAACGATTCAATACTTTTTGGAATAAGTGATTTTGGACCACAAACAGTAACATTAGCTCCAAGTTTTTGATAGGCGAAAATATTGGATAAAGCTACTCTAGAATGCATAATATCTCCAACAATAAGTATATTTTTACTTTTTAAATCACCAATTTTTTCAATTAATGAATAAGCATCTAATAATGCTTGTGTTGGATGTTCATGTGTGCCGTCTCCTGCATTAATTATACAAGATTTAACATTTTTAGAAAGAAAAACACTTGCGCCAGGGCTAGGGTGACGCATAACTATCATGTCAACTTTCATAGAAAGAATATTATTTACTGTATCTATTAATGTTTCTCCTTTTGAAATTGAGGATCCAGATGATGAGAAGTTAACAACATCTGCTGACAATCTTTTCTGAGCTAATTCAAACGATAACTTAGTTCTTGTACTGTTTTCAAAAAATAAATTTGCTATTGTGACATCTCTCAAAGAGGGAACTTTTTTAATTTTTCTATTTATTACTTCTTTAAAATTATCAGAAGTTTTAAAAATTAAATTTAAATCTTGTTTATTTAAATATTTTATTCCCAATAAATTATCTACGCTTAAACTACTCATTTTTTATTTTTATGTAAATAAACTGAATCTTCTAAATCATTTTCTTTCCAATGAACTATTACTTTTTCATTTAACCTAGAGTCAACTTGGGTTCCACAATAATCCGGTTGAATTGGTAATTCTCTGGAAAATCTTCTATCAATCAAAGTCAATAATTGGATTTCTTTAGGTCTTCCAAAGGACTGGATTGCATTTAAAGCAGCTCTTATACTTCTTCCTGTAAATAAAACATCATCAACTAATACTACTGTTTTATTTTCAATAGTAAACTCAATTTCAGTTGCACTGGCTTTTAATACTTTTTGAGTTCTTCTAAAATCATCTCTAAAAAAAGTTATATCTAAGTAGCCTATTTTAAGATTATTATCTTTCTCATACTTATTAATAAGTTTAGAAATTCTTTTACCTAGTATAGCACCTCTAGGTTGAATTGCTATTATAACAGTATCATTAAATGTATTGTGATCTTCAATTAATTGAAAAGACAACCTATTAAGTATGGTTGATATTTCATTAGCGTTGAGTATTTTTTTTGGATTCATAACGCTTAAATTCTTACCAAAATTAGTGTTTTTTTTTAACTATGTAATTTACGATCGTGAAAATAAATTATCATTCAAATCAAAAACATTAATTCAATTTTAGTTTTTCAGCAATTTTCTTGTAAGTCCCGTTGTTTAGTTTAGATCTAATTTTAGAAAATGCATAAAGAGTTTCATTTATATCATCAATATTATGAGAAGTGGTAGGAATAAGTCTCAAAAGTATAAATCCTTTTGGAATAACTGGATAAACTACAATAGAACAAAAAATAAAATATTTTTCTCTAAGTTCTTTAACCATAACAAAAGCTTCATGAATATCTCCTTTTAAAAAAACAGGAGTTACACAACTTTGAGTTTTTCCTAAATCAAAATTTTGCTTTCTTAAACCACTTTGAAGTGCTATAACATTATCCCACAACTTAGATCTTAATTCAGGTCTAGTTTTTAACATTTCAAGTCTTTTTAAAATTCCAGCTACTAGCTGCATTTGTAAAGACTTAGCAAACACCTGAGATCTCATATTATATTTTAAATAATCAATTATCATTTTATCTGCAGCAATAAAAGCACCTGTACTTGCCATTGACTTTGCAAAAGTTGCAAAATAAACATCTATTTGGTCTTGAACACCTTGTTCCTCACCAGCTCCAGCTCCAGTATTACCTAAAGTACCAAATCCATGTGCATCATCAACTAATAACCTAAACTTGTATTTGCTTTTTAAAGCAGAAATCTCTTTAATCTTACCCTGCTCTCCCCTCATTCCAAAAACACCCTCAGAAATCACTAAAATTCCTCCACCCGTTTTCTCTGCGATTTTAGTAGCTCTTTCTAAATTAGTAACTAAGCTATCAATATCATTATGTTGAAAAGTAAACCTTTTTCCAATATGAAGTCTAACTCCATCAACAATACAAGCATGACAGTCTATATCGTATACAATTACATCATTTTTAGATACTAATGAGTCAACTGTTGATAAAATTCCTTGGTATCCAAAATTAAGCACATAGGCCTTCTCTTTATTAACAAAATCTGCTAATTCATTTTCTAATTTTTCATGTAAATGAGTATGACCAGACATTAGTCTAGCGCCCATAGGATAAGCTGATCCATATTTTTTTGCGGCTTCAGCATCAAATTCTCTAATTTCGGGATGATTTGCAAGTCCTAAATAGTCATTAACACTCCATGTGATAACTTTTTTACCATTAAAACTCATTCTATTGCTAATAGGACCTTCTAGTTTTGGAAAAGCAAAATAACCTTCAGCTACTTTTGCATACTGACCTAAGGGACCTTTATTAGTAACTATTTTATCAAATAAATCATTCATTTATTGCGGTAATTTATTAAAGCAAAAATAACATTTATTTTATGTATTCAATAGGTTTTTCCAATGGAGTTTTTTCAGAGTCAAAGAATCCCTGATCAGACATCCATTTGTCACTATAAATTTTACTCATGTATCTAGAACCGTGATCACAAAAAATCATTACCACAACACTATCAGTATTAAACAAATTATTTTTTGAAAGCTGTTTTACAGCCTGCATAGCAGCTCCAGATGTATACCCAACAAACATACCTTCTTTTAAAGCTATTTCTCTTGAAGAATGTGCACTTTGTTCATCATTAACTTTTTCAAATAAATCTATTATATCAAAATCAGTAGCAGTAGGAATCAGATTTTTACCAAGTCCTTCAATTCGGTAGGGATAAATTTCATCCTCGTCAAAAACTTTAGTCTCATGATATTTTTTTAGAACTGAACCATAAGCATCAACTCCAATTATTTTAATATTTGGGTTTTTTGATTTCAAATATTGTCCAATTCCAGAAATTGTTCCTCCGGTACCACTACTTGCAACTAAATGAGTAATTTTCCCATCAGTTTGATTCCAAATTTCTGGGCCTGTTGAACTAAAGTGAGCTTCGGTATTTAGCTTATTAAAATATTGATTGATATAAAAAGAACCTTTAATTTCTTCATGTAATCTTTTAGCGACTTGATAATAGGATCTTTTATCATCAGCACTAACATGAGCTGGGCATACATAAACTTTAGCACCCATGGACTTTAGCATATCAATTTTATCGGGTGAAGACTTTGAAGAAACAGCTAAGATACAATTGTATCCTTTTATCATACTAACCATAGATAAACTAAAACCTGTATTTCCAGATGTAGTTTCAATTATTGTAGCACCCGGCTTCAATAAACCTTTTCTTTCGGCAGTTTCTATTATGTGAAGAGCTATTCTATCTTTATTTGAGTGGCCTGGATTAAACGCTTCTAGCTTAGCATAAAAATTCCCAGGAATATCATCAACAATCTTATTTAATTTAACAAGAGGCGTATTACCAATTAACTCAAGAACATTGTTAAAAGCTTTAATTTTTTTACTCATAATCTACTATTGGTAGCATATAAGGGAGCAAAATAATTAAAAAAAGTAGTTAGAACCAAATTATTACTAATTATAAATGTTTTCTAAATCTAGAATAAATGCATACTCTTTAGCTAAATCCTTTATTGCTTCGAACCTACCGGAAGAACCTCCGTGACCAGTTTCCATATTTGTATTCAAAAATAAATGATTATCATCAAGCTTATAATCTCTTAATTTAGCAACCCATTTAGCAGGTTCCCAGTACTGAACTTGTGAATCGTGTAATCCAGTTGTCACAAGTAAATTTGGATAATTCATTTTTAATACATTGTCATAAGGAGAATAGGACATCATGTAATTGTAATATTGTTTTTTGTTAGGATTTCCCCATTCATCATATTCACTAGTAGTTAAAGGAATCGTTTCGTCTAACATTGTAGTAATTACATCAACAAAAGGAACTGCAGCTATTACACCATTATACAGTTCAGGAGCTATATTAATAACTGCACCCATAAGCAATCCGCCAGCTGAGCCACCATAAGCATAAGAATGCTCTGCGGATGTATAACCTTGAGAAATCAAAAATTTTGTTGAATCAACAAAATCAAAAAACGAATTTTTTTTATTTAAAAGTTTACCATTTTCATACCAATCTCTTCCTAAATACTCACTTCCTCTTACATGAGAAATAGCATATATAAATCCTCTTTCTAATAAACTCAATCTACTAATTGAAAAAGATGGATCTATTGTGTTTCCATAAGATCCATAACCATAAAGTAAAAGTGGATTTGAGCCATCTTTTTTAATACCTTTTTTATAAATTAATGAAATTGGTATGCTATTACCATCTCTAGAATTAGCCCAAATTCTTTCAGTAATATAATTATTTTTATCAAAGTTTTTGTCTAAAACCTGATGCTGCTTTAAAATATTTTTTTCTTTAGTAATCATGTCAAACTCAACAACAGAATAAGGTTCGTTTAAGGAATTGTAAGAATACCTGAGTTTTTTAGAATCAAAATCTAAATTAGTAGTTGTATTAGCACTAAAAGTTTCGTTATCAAAATTTAAGAAATAGTTTTCTGAGTTATCCCATTTTTTAATATTTATTCTATTTAGACCATTAACCCTTTCGCTAACAACTAAATGATCTTTGAAGATGTCTATACCTTCAATTAGGATGTTTTCTCTATGCTCAATAACATCTTCCCAATTAGTACTGGAAGTATTATTGATTTTAGCTTTCATTAACTTATAATTGAATGCATTGTCTTTATTTGTGATAATGTAAAAATGCTCTTTATAATGATTTATGTTATATTCGACTCCTCTTTTTCTTTTGCTAAAAAGTATAAAACTATCACTTGGTTTGTCAGCAGGTAAAAACTGAAATTCAGAGGTTAAAGTACTGTATGATGAAATAATAATATATTTTTTTGATTTTGATTTAGAAACATTAGCATAAAAAGTTTCATCCTTTTCAAAATAAACTAATTCATCAGTTTCATAATCCGTATTTAGTGTATGCTTAAATATTTTATCGTTCCTTAATGTATTTACATCTCTATTAGTATAAAAAAGAGTTAAATTATCATTTGCCCAAGCAAAGCTCCCTGATGAATTTATTATTTTATCATTATAGATTTCTCCAGTCTCTAAATTTTTAAATTGAATTGTATAAAGTCTTCTAGAAACAATATCAGTACTGTATGCAACTATTTTATTATCAGGACTAATTTGAAAGTTTGATAAATTAAAATAATCATGTTTTTTAGCTAACTCATTACAATCAAATAAAATTTCTTCTTTATTAGTTAAAGAATCTTTATATCTAGTATAGATAGGATATCCTAGACCTTCTTGGTATTTAGTTTTATACCAATATCCATTTAAAAAATAAGGAACAGATTCGTCATCCTCTTTTATTTTATTTTTAATTTCATTAAATAATTTATCTTGTAAATCTAGAGTATGAGAAGTCATTTTCTCATAATAGTCATTTTCTCTCTCTAAGTAATCTATAACTTCGGGGTTATCTCTTTCTTTTAACCAATAATAATCATCAATTCTGATATCATTAAATTTTTTAAATGAAACTGGCGATTTTTCTGCTTTTGGTGGTATAATTGAATTCTTCAAAGGAGGTTTAATTTCATTATTACAAGAAAACACAAACATAATACTTACAAATAATAAAAATGAATTTTTAATCATATTTTAAATTTGAAAATTTGTAATAATTTCAATAAATTTTTGATGCATTCCATCGTTATAATCTTTATGAGTAACTATTCTTAATTTATTATCACCCATCGATATTAACTTAACGTCATACTCCAACATTTTTTCTATAAAAATATTTGAGTCGTGGTTTGATTTTAATTGAAAAATTAAAATATTTGTCTCTACTTTCTCAACTTTCTTTATATAATGTTTTGTGGATAGAAGTTTTTCAATTTCAAATGCTTTTAAATGATCTTCTTTTAATCTATCTATATTATTTTTTAATGCATAAATTCCGCAAGCAGCTAAATAACCTGCTTGCCTCATTCCACCTCCCAAAACTTTTCTTACTCTAATGGCTTTATTAATAAATTCTCTGGATCCTAATAAAACAGAACCAACAGGGCAACCAAGGCCTTTACTTAAACAAACAGAGATTGAATCAAATATATCTCCATACTGGATTGGTTTAGTATTTGTTTTAACCATTGCATTCCAAATTCTTGCACCATCCAAATGATAAAACAAATTATGTTTATTACAAGTTCCCTTTATTTTGATTAATTCATTAATATCCCAACAAGCTCCCCCTCCCTTATTAGTTGTGTTTTCGACGCAAACTAAAGAGGTTTTGGGACTGTGATAAAAATCTGGTGGATTAATAGAATTTAGAACTTGTTCATTTGTAAACATTCCCCTGTGTCCGTCAATTAGTTTACATGATACGCCACTATTAAAACTTACACCACCTCCTTCGTAATTGTAAACATGTGCATATTTATCACATATTAATTGATCACCTGGCTCGGTATGAATCTTTATAGCAGTCTGATTCGCCATAGTTCCAGAGGGGAAAAATAATGCTGATTCTGTTCCAAACATTTCAGCTAGCATTTTTTCCAATTCATTTATTGTTGGATCTTCTTTAAAAACATCATCGCCTACATTTGAATTCATCATGAAATCTAACATATTTTTACACGGCTTTGTAACTGTATCACTAATTAAATTTATTTCCATAATATTAATAATTAAAATTACAAGATTCTGTACCTATTGGAGATCCGTCAGGAATTTTTTTTGAAAGTTTTCCCTTATATTTTTCTGGGTTATTATTAAAATCATTAATTAGTAAATGGTAATCCTCATTGAAAGATTTAAAGTTATTATAGTGATTATTTTTAATCAAATTTACTGATTTCATTGCGCTGTTTTTTACTTGTAAGAATGCATTTTTGTCAATTGAAACTTTGAGTAAATATGTCAAGATATTTAAATTAATCATGTGTTGAATTTCATTCAAATATGTGCCTTTAAGTTTATTTCCAAACGTAGATGATAACAAATCATTAAATAATTGATTTAAACCAAGCTTTGAAGTATCAACAGAACTTTGAACCTTAATTCTATTTAATCTTTCTACATTAAACAATAAATTTATTGAAAATTCACTAGCTGTTTGAGCTGCACTAAAAGGGTCAAAAGAAACACCTGTTCTTCCACTAAAAGATTCTCTATTACTTGGATAACCATAAGCTCTTGGTGGAAACAATTTTAAAATATTTTTAGGAATTGCTAAATGTTTAGCATTTAATGATTTTAAAACTGCTTTTAAAGCATCTTTTTGAATTTCATATTCTAAATCCTTAACTATTAACTGATTGTCATCTCTTGTTGAATAATTATAATCCATTCCTCCTATTAATTTAATAACAGCTTCAGTTTGATAACGATGCATAAAATACAATGGAACAAAAAGGTCTTCTAATTTTGAATAAGGCTCCCCTTTTTTAATATTAAATTTAGAAAAATTTGAAATCGCTTTTTTTCTAATATTAAAAAGATCATTCAAGTTATTGGTAACATTTTTTCCATTGTCCCAAAGGTGAGCATTGACGTGTGAACCTGAAATTGATCTAGCGTCACTGTCTGTGATAAATCTTAATCCACTTTTATATGCATCATTAAGAATCTTATCAAGATGTAATTTTTTATCTTCTTCTTTGATTTCAGAGTAACTGTAAGCAACACTTACCTTGTCCCAATCACCAATACCAACAGAATAAGCTTCAGAAAAATCTATTTTATTTTCATCAACTTTTAATAACGGATGTGGATAATCCATAACTGAAGATCTTTCATTTGAGCTAGAAGCAAAATTATGAGCAAAACCCAAGGTGTGACCAACTTCATGGGCACTTAATTGTCTTATTCTTGACAAAGCTAAATCTAACATTGGCTTATCATTGTAATTATCATATTGAAATGGTTTATTCATTAATGATTGAGCAATTAAAAAATCTTGTCTAATTCTCAAACTACCTAAACTGACATGACCTTTAATTATTTCTCCAGTTCGTGGGTCAACAACACTAGATCCATAGCTCCATCCACGTGTTGACCTGTGTACCCATTGAATCATATTATATCTGCAGTCCATTGGATCAGCTCCATCAGGTAATATTTTAACTTGAAATGCATTTTTAAAACCAATATCCTCAAAAGCTTCATTCCACCACAGAGCTCCTTCAATTAGTGCAGATCTTACAGGTTCTGGTGTTCCAGGATCTAAATAATAAATAATTGGTTTTTCTGGATCGCTATAATCAGAATCAATATTCTTTTTTTTCAATCGATGCCTTATGATATTTCTTTTTAATATTGGTTTTTCAATTTCAGTAGCATAATCCATATATGATGTCATAATTGCACCACTTCGTGGATCAAATTCTCTGGAAGAATAATTTTCATCAGGAAGCTCAATAAAAGAATGATGCTGAATTAAGCTAACTAATTTAGAATCTGGCGAAACACTTGGAATTAAATATCCACTCGGCTTTCCTTTAAAAGTTAGTAATGTTTCAAATTCAACGTTTTTTGGAAAGGCCTTAGTGTTTTTTAATTCAATAGAACTCTTTGATATGTCAATTTTATAATTACCTTGTTTTAAATTATTTAATCTATCCGAAACACCATGAGTGTCTTGCATTAAAAATGGAGTTAAATCAATTTTATAAGAATCTAAAATTGACTCAATAATTTCAAATCCAAAAATTACTGAAAAAGCAAAAGCTTCTTCAACACTCTTTTTTTCTAACTTATTATCTGTATATGCTCTGTATTTTAGATTTGGCTGTACCAGTAAAAGTTTATTTCCATATTTTTTAAATCTCACTAACCTTTCATTACCCAATTGACCACGATCTAAACCTATGTCATTAGAGCCAAGTCCAGTTGTTAAAGAGTTTATGTATAAAAAATCGTAATTCAATTTATCTACATCAAGAAAAATCTTTCCTGACTTTGCATCATAATTAAAATTAAAAAATCCGTTGAAATCAATATTATTATTAATATTTTCTTGTGATCTTAAAAAAAACGTTGATAAACATAAAAGAATAATTAAAGATCTACTTTTCATAAAAATTATTTTATCTAATATAAAATTTATTGATTGAATTATTTCTATATAAAATGTATTTTTGAAATGTAAAAATCATTAATTGATGATAACAATTGACCAAATTAAAAATCTCCTTGAACGAACTAAATCGTTAAGGAGTTATCTTTGACATAGATTCTAAAAATATTGAAATCTCAAATAAGGAAGAAATTACATTTGATCCTGATTTTTGGAATGACTCAAAAAAAGCACAAATAGTAATGAAAGAATTACAATCTTTAAAACAATGGGTTAAAGATTATAAAAAATCTGTTACGTTGTGTGAAGATTTAGAAGTTTTATTTGAATATTTCAAAGAAGGTGAAATTGAAGAAAAAGAAATAGAAAAACATTTCGTGAAATGTAAAGAACATATCGAGAATATTGAATTTAAAAATATGCTTTCTAATGAAGGAGATGAAATGAGTGCTGTAATCCAAATTACAGCTGGAGCTGGTGGTACAGAAAGTTGTGATTGGGCTCAAATGTTGATGAGAATGTATGTAATGTGGGCAGAAAAAAATAAATATAAAATTAAAGAATTAGATCTTCAACAAGGTGATGTTGCGGGAATAAAATCTGTTACGATTGAAATTGAAGGAGATTTTGGATTTGGATGGCTAAAAGGAGAAAACGGAGTGCATAGGTTGGTTAGAATATCACCTTTTGACAGTAATGCTAAAAGGCATACTTCATTTGCCTCAGTTTATGTTTATCCACTTGTAGATGATACTATTGAAATTAATATTAATCCCTCTGAAATTTCTTGGGAAACAATGCGATCAAGTGGAGCTGGTGGTCAAAATGTAAATAAAGTAGAAACAGCCGTAAGGTTAAGACATGCTCCCTCAGGAATAGTAATCGAAAATTCTGAAACTAGATCTCAATTAGAAAATAAAGACAAAGCAATGCGACTTCTTAAATCTCAATTATATGAAATTGAATTGAAAGAAAAAATGAAAGAAAGAGAAAAAATAGAATCAAGTAAAATGAAAATTGAATGGGGATCTCAAATAAGAAATTACGTGCTACATCCTTATAAATTAATAAAAGATATAAGGACTGAACATGAAACTAATAATATTGATGAAGTTTTAAATGGGGGATTAAATCCATTTTTAAAAGCTTTTTTAATGAGCAATTAATATGAAAACAATAATATTTGATTTAGGTGGAGTCTTAGTAGATTGGAATCCTGAATATGTTTATTTAAATGAATTTGACGGAGATAGAAAGAAAATGAATTGGTTTTTTGACAACATATGTACATCTGACTGGAATGAAGAACAAGATGGTGGGAAATTAATAAAAATAGCAACTAAAGAAAGAATAAAACTATTTCCAGAACATGAGAAATTAATTAAAATGTATTACGGACGTTGGGAAGAAATGTTAAAAGGAGAAATTATTGAATCGGTTAATATTTTAAAAAAATTAAAATCGAAAAATTATAAATTAATTGCACTTACTAATTGGAGTTTTGAAACATTTCCAGTAGCAATTAGAAGATTTGATTTTTTAAAGTTATTTGATGGAATTGTGGTTTCAGGAAAAATAAAAATGTTAAAACCTTTTAAAAATATTTATAACTACACAATAAACAAATACAAACTGTCTCCTTCTGAATGTGTATTTATTGATGATAGAGTATCTAATGTTCAAGGAGCTATAAATTGCGGAATCAAAGGAATACATTTCCAATCTTCAAAACAATTAATAATAGAACTTAAAAAACTTAATATTGAAATTTAATCACAATATATTTTTACACAACCCCAGATGTAGAAAATCCAGAGAAGCTGTGGAGTTTTTAAAATTTCACAATTTAAATTTTGAAACTTTATTATATATGAAAGATGGTTTAGAAATAAATCAACTAAAAGAAATTATAGATAAACTAAATGTAAATCCAATTGATCTAGTTAGAAGACAAGAAAAAATATGGAAAGAAAATTATAAATCTAAAAAACTCTCTGACAATGAAATAATAGATCTTTTACATAAATATTCAAACTTGATTAAAAGACCCATATTTATTTCAAACGATAAAGCTATAATTGCAATTCCACCAGAGGAAATAAATAAAATTATTTAAATTAAACTATTATATGTTTTCATTGTCATAGATAATATCTTGATTGGCAAGATGTTTGATTTAATTTGGTTATGAAAAAAATTCTTTTGTTTTTTATATTGATTTCAAGTACATTATTGTACTCACAAGAAAATAAATTTTTAATTAAAGGAACAGTCAGTGATCCTGAAACTAATTCTCCTCTTGAATATTCTACAATTAGTGTTTTCAAAGCTAACAGTGAGGAAGTTATTAATGGAGTAATAACGGATTATAATGGAGAATTTAGTATTGAAGTTAGCAAAGGTAATTATGATCTTAAATTTGAATATATTTCATTCAAAACAAAATATTTGAGAAATATTAATATTGAAAATTCATTGAACTTGGGTGTAATTGAACTTTCAATTGATGAAAATATTTTGAATGAAGTAGAAGTTATTGGTGAAAAAACAGAAATAGAAATAAAATTAGATAAAACTGTTTACAATATCGGAAAAGACTTGACTTTAAAAGGAAGTAGCGTTAGTGATGTTTTAGATAACCTTCCATCTGTCGAAGTTGATATTGAAGGTAATGTGTCATTAAGAGGAAATGAAAGTGTGAGAATTTTAATAAATGGTAAACCATCAGGACTTGTCGGAATAAGTAGTAATGAAGCATTAAAACAATTTCCTTCTGAAAGTGTTGAAAAAGTTGAAGTAATTACTTCTCCATCGGCTAGATATAATGCTGAAGGAACTGCAGGAATTATTAATATAATATTA
>PADT01000027.1 GCA_002700465.1 Flavobacteriaceae bacterium
ATCATTTCATTTTTATTTAAAGATAAAAATATGATTTTAAAATGATTTAATAAATAATTGTATATTTACATTGATTATTATAATCGTTCCCACAATTACATACAACGAATTACATTCTTCAACATATTATTATAAACCTAAACAACAAAAATGTTTGAAATATCCGCATTAAAAGAAAAAAAAATTGCTGAATTACAAGATATTGCCTCTAAACTTGGTATATCTAAGGTAACTGGATTAAAAAAAATGGATTTAGCCTACAAGATCATTGATCACTATGCAGCTAATCCAACTTCTAATAATGAAGAAAAGAATCTAGAAAAAAACAGTTCTACAGATAAAAAAGTTTCAAAAAACGAAACTAAAAAAGAGGATGTCAAAACAATTAATGAAGTAACTAAAGAACCTTCTCATAAAAAAGACAAACCTCATCACAAATCAAATAACTTTGTTAGAAAAGAAAGAAATCACAACAAAGATAATAGAAACAGGTATAAAGAACCTGACTTTGAATTTGATGGAATAATTGAAAGTGAAGGTGTTTTAGATATAATGCAAGAAGGATATGGGTTTTTAAGATCTTCCGATTACAATTATTTAACTTCACCTGATGATATCTATGTTTCACAATCTCAAGTAAGGTTATTTGGATTAAAAACTGGAGACACTGTCTTAGGTCATGTTAGACCGCCGAAAGAAGGTGAGAAATACTTCCCTTTAATTAAAGTTTCATTAATCAACGGATTAAGCCCTAATATTGTTAGAGACAGAGTTTCATTTGAACATTTAACTCCTTTATTTCCAGATGAGAAATTTAACATTGCTGATAAAAGCAGTACAATTTCAACTCGAATAATGGATTTGTTTTCACCTATTGGTAAAGGACAAAGAGGTATGATAGTTTCTCAGCCTAAAACTGGAAAAACAATGTTACTAAAAGATGTTGCTAATGCTATCGCTGCTAACCATCCTGAAGTTTATCAAATTATTCTATTGATTGACGAAAGACCTGAAGAAGTAACTGACATGCAAAGAAATGTCAAAGGTGAAGTAGTTGCTTCTACTTTTGATGAGCCTGCAGATAGACACGTTAAAGTGGCAAATATTGTTTTAGAAAAAGCAAAAAGATTGGTTGAATGTGGTCATGACGTAGTCATTCTTTTGGATTCAATTACAAGACTAGCAAGAGCATATAACACTGTTCAACCAGCATCTGGAAAAATTCTTAGTGGTGGTGTTGATGCTAATGCTCTTCACAAGCCTAAAAGATTTTTTGGAGCTGCAAGAAATATAGAAGGAGGAGGTTCTCTTTCAATAATAGCTACTGCATTAACTGAAACTGGTTCAAAAATGGATGAAGTAATTTTTGAAGAATTTAAAGGAACTGGTAATATGGAGTTGCAATTGGATAGAAGAATTTCTAACAGAAGAATATTCCCTGCAATTGACTTAGTTTCATCTGGAACTAGACGTGATGATTTATTGTTAGATGAAAATACTATCCAAAGAATGTGGATTATGAGAAAATATCTAGCAGATATGAATCCAGTTGAAGCAATGGAATTTATTAATGATAGAATAAAAAGATCTCTCAACAATGAAGAGTTTCTTATTTCAATGAATTCTTAATTATAAAAAAATTATAAAGAAGAAACTTGCTTAGTAAGCTTGGATTTAAGATTAGCAGCTTTATTAGCATGAATAATATTATTCTTAACTAATTTATCAAGCATAGAAACAACAGACGGTAAAAGTTTCTTAGCTTCTTTTTTAGCACTTAAATCTTTAAGCTTTTTAATAGCGTTTCTAGTAGCTTTGTGCTGAACCTTATTTCTAAGTTTGACAGCTTCATTTCTTCTAATTCTTTTTAACGCTGATTTATGATTAGCCATATTATTTATTTAGTAGCCCGTAGGGGAATCGAACCCCTCTTACCAGGATGAAAACCTGGCGTCCTAGCCGATAGACGAACGGGCCTATTAAAAACGAATGCAAATGTAAATGAAAGGATACAAACTTGCAACATAATTTTTTTATTTATATAAACTTGTAAATCAATAAGCCTTTGCAAACAGCACTCTTTGGGAAGACGGCTTATTTGAGTAAATACATTTTCCAAATTCTTTGGATGAATCCAAAGGAATGCATCTAATCGTTGCTTTAGTTTCTTTTTTTATTTTTTCTTCAGTTTCTATTGTTCCGTCCCAATGAGCTGATATAAATCCGCCTTTTTCGTTTAAAATAGATTTAAATTCCTCATAATCGTTTGCAACTCTAATATTATTTGCAGTAAATGTCTTTGCTTTAGAAAACAAATTATTTTGAATATCCTCTAATAAAAAATCAATCTTATCAAAAACATCATCAAAATCAATAATTTCCTTTTTCATTTCATCTCTTCTAAATATTTCTAATGTTGAATTCTCTAAATCTTTTGGACCAACAGCTATTCTTATTGGAACTCCTTTTATTTCATGTTCATTAAATTTGAATCCAGGCTTATAAGTATCTCTTTTGTCGAACAAAACAGAAATATTTTTTGACTTAAGTCTTTCAATTATAGGATTTACTTTAGAACAAATCAAATCAAACTGTTCATCCGATCTGTATATTGGTATGATAACAACTTGAATAGGAGCTAACTTTGGAGGAAGAACTAATCCATTATCATCAGAATGAGTCATTATTAAGGCTCCCATCAATCTAGTTGAAACACCCCAAGATGTAGCCCATACATAATCTAAGGATCCAGTTTTATTTGCAAATTTAACATCAAATGCTTTTGCAAAATTTTGACCTAAAAAATGAGAAGTTCCTGCTTGTAAAGCTTTTCCGTCTTGCATTAAAGCTTCTATACAATAAGTTTCCTCAGCTCCAGCAAATCTTTCACTTTCAGATTTCAATCCCTTAATTACAGGAATTCCCATAAAATTTTGAGCAAATTCAGCATAGATATTATTCATTAATTCTGCTTCATCTAAAGCTTCTTGTTTTGTAGAATGTGCTGTATGACCCTCTTGCCATAAGAACTCAGCAGTTCTCAAAAACAATCTAGTTCTCATTTCCCATCTCACAACATTAGCCCACTGGTTTATTAAAATAGGTAAATCTCTGTATGATTGAATCCAATTTTTATAAGTATTCCAAATAATTGCTTCACTAGTTGGTCTTACAATAAGTTCTTCTTCAAGCTTAGCTTTATCATCAACAATTAACTTTCCAGGATTATTATCATCGTTTTTTAATCTGTAATGCGTAACTACAGCACACTCTTTAGCAAACCCCTCAGCATTTTTTTCTTCTGCCTCAAATAAACTTTTTGGAACAAATAAGGGAAAATAAGCATTTTGATGGCCAGTCTCTTTAAACATTATGTCTAGTTGAGCCTGCATTTTTTCCCAGATAGCATATCCGTAAGGTTTTATAACCATACAGCCTCTAACAGACGAATTTTCAGCCAAGTCAGCTTTAACTACTAACTCGTTGTACCATTTAGAATAATCTTCTTCTCGCTTAGTTAACTTTTTAGACATGAATAGGTATTGGCATAATTATTGATTAATTTTAAGTATAGCTAAATTAATTAAATTATAGACAAAATGAGATACTTAATATTATTACTTTTTACAATATCATTAATAAGTTGCGGTCCATTAAATACAGTCAACACAAATAATAATGATGGTATATATGGTAATAAAGTTGAAGTTTCCAACAATAATAGTGCTTTTTATAAAAATTATTTTGAGCAAAAATCTAACGAATTAGGTATTAATAGTGCTATTAATGATTCAGTGCTTACTGATATAAATTCATATTCTTCAAATACAAATGTTTCTTATTCAAATAGTAACGGATCTTGGGGAGACAATCCAACTTCAGTAAATATAATTTTTAGAAATCGTTATGTATATAAACCTTACATGAATTACTATCCTTACGGATATAATTGGCATGATAATTTCATGTACAATTACAGATATTGGGGCAGGTGGTATTCTTCACCATGGGGTTTTAACTATCCAAGATTCGGATATGGATATGGATATGGATATGGATATGGATATGGAATGTGGAATAATTGGTGGCATCCATATTACAATGGACCAGATTATAATGATCCTTATTATTATAGAAACGACAGTAGGGTTGCTTACATGAATGGTAAAAGAAGTTCTTTATATTCTAGTGATAGAGGAATTCTTGATAACTCATCTAGTTTAAATTCAACAACTAATTATAATGTTGGAAGAAATGATAATAAAATTGTAAATTCTAGAACTGGGGAAAAATCAGAAAAATTAGAACAAATAAAAAATAGAAACATAAACAGAGTATATTATGCTCTCAAAAATAGTCAAGGTAGAGTAGGACCAGCAAGAGGATACCAAAATAGAGGTGAAATGGGTAACTATGGAAATTCTAGTACTGATAACAAATCAAAATCTAATTTTCAAGCTAGCAAATACGGTAACACAAGATCATATGATGTAAATAGATCCAGTACTGGTTCATTAAATAAAGGAAGAGTTTATTCTAGACCTGAAAATAATGGTAATAATACAAGAAGCTACTCTAGACCTGAAAATAGTAGTAACAACTCTAGTAATAAAGCCAGAAACTACTCTAGAACAAATATTAGTTCATCTAGTTCAAATAGTACAAGACCAAACTATTCTTCATCATCTAATTCATCAAGATCTAGCGTTGGTAGAATAAGTAGCGGTGGGTCTTCTGGAAGATCAGGTAGTGTATCTAGAGGTAAAAGATAATATTTTACATGTTACTGAAAAAAATTTCATTTTTTTTATTACTTTTTTCATTTTCGTTAAACTCTCAAAGTTTAAATGATTTTTTGAAAATATCTATAGACAACCCTGTTGGATCTGCGAGGTTTGAATCAATGGGTGGTGCATTTGGTGCTCTTGGAGGTGATTTATCTGCGATTAATGTCAATCCTGCTGGAAGTGCAGTTTTCAACGATAATCAATATGAATTTACACTTTCTAATAGTAATAAATCAACTAAATCATACTATTTTTCTAATACATCTAGTAAAAGTAAAAATAAATTTAGTGGTAATCAGGCGGGAGGTGTTTGGGTTTTTGAAAATTATGGTGGAGGAAATGTCAATAAAATAACTTTCAGTGTGAATGCTCAAACTAATAACTCCTATTACGATAATTTTGAAATAAAAGGCAGAAATCAATTTAATTCAATAGATAAATTTTTCATTAACAATTCAAATGGAGTTAGCGTTTCAGATATAAGTGTTGCTGCAAATGAATCTACTTCAGAAGTTTATAAATTTCTTGGAGAATATTATGGTTTTTCAGCGCAACAGGCGTTCTTGGCATACCAAGGTTATCTAATTGACTTTGATGATTCAAATAATAACTTTTATTCACTTGCACTCTACAACAATGGAGTTGATCAGCAATACACAAGTGATTCTAAAGGTTATAATAATAAATACAATTTAAATATTGCAATTCAGTTCAAGGAAGATTTTTATTTTGGACTAAATATAAACACACACGAAATTTACACAGAAAACTACACTAGACATTTCGAGTCAAATTTTGATGATGATTCTGCAATAAAGTCAATTTTGTTTGAAAACAGATTAATAACTTACGGAGAAGGCTTTTCTTTTCAGATTGGTGCGTTAAGAAAATTTAATAAATTAAGAATTGGAGTTTCTTATCAATCTCCAACTTGGTATACTCTTTGGGATGAAACATCACAATATTTAGAAACTGAATCAGTTGATTTAAATGGATTAAATTACAGGGATATAGTTGACCCAAGAATAACAAATTTATATCCAAAATATAAATTAAACTCACCATCTTCAATAACATTAAGCTCAGCTTTGGTTATTGGAAAAATTGGATTACTAAGTCTTGATGTAATTTCTAAAGATTATTCAAAAATTAAAGTCAAACCAAAAAATATATTCTCTGATTCTAATAATTTAATTAAATCACAACTAAAAAGTACATTAGATTTTAAAATAGGTTCTGAAATAAGGTTGAATAAATTAAGCTTAAGAGCTGGTTTCAATTCCATCGAAAGTCCTTTCATAAATTTTACTGAAGACAATAGTTCTATCTCATATGGATTTGGTTATGATTTTGGAAATACATTAATTAATTTTTCTCGTAAAATATTAGAACAAAGTAAAAACCATAAGTTATTTGATACCGGACTAACTGACAATGCATTACTAGAATCATCAAACTCAATTTCATCACTATCAATTGTGTTTAAATTTTAGAATCAACTTTTTTAGTAAAAATATTAATCTTTAACTACATTTACAGTCACATATGAAACTAAATAAAAAATACGATAAATTTTTAGAAGAAGAGTTTGATTTATTAGGCGATGATCACATGGCTACCTCTTTTGACACACCAATTAGAAATGATGCTTTTGATATTTTAGATGAAGAAAAGATTTCTATAATTGAAAAAAATGTTTATAATATATTAGATACTCTTGGAATGGATCTCACCGACGATAGTATAAAAGGTACTCCAAAAAGAGTTGCAAAAGCATGGGTTAATGAGCTTTTCGGAGGTTTAAATCCTCAAAAAATGCCAAAAACCTCAACTTTCGAAAACAAATATTCCTATAATGAAATGTTGGTTGAAAAAAACATTACAGTATATTCAACTTGTGAACATCATTTATTACCAATTATTGGAAAAGCACATGTTGCATACTTTTCAAAAGGAACTGTTGTTGGGTTATCAAAAATGAATAGAATTGTAGATTATTTTGCTAAAAGACCACAAGTTCAAGAAAGATTAACAATGCAAGTTGTTAGAGCACTTCAAAAAGCTCTAGATACCGATGATGTTGCATGTGTTATTGATGCTAAACATTTATGTGTAAATTCAAGAGGAATCAGAGATGTTGATTGTAGTACAGTTACTGCTGAATTTGGTGGTAAATTCAAAGAAATAAATATTAAAAGGGAATTTTTAGATTATATTCGTAATGAAAGCTGAAATAATTTGAAATGATTTCAAACTACGGTAAAGATTTAAAATTATACAATTCCTTAACTGGCAAAAAAGAAAAATTTATACCTATTCAACAATCCAACGTTGGAATGTATGTATGTGGACCAACTGTATACAGTAATGCACATTTAGGTAATTGCAGAACATTTATATCATTTGATTTAATTTTTAGGTATCTTAAACACTTAGGTTACAGTGTAAGATATGTAAGAAATCTAACTGATGTAGGTCATTTAGAAAATGAAGATGATACTGGTGAAGATAAGGTTTCTAAAAAAGCTAGATTAGAGAACTTAGAGCCTATGGAAGTAGTACAAAAATATACTGTAGATTTCCATAGTATTTTAAATAAGTTAAACACATTACCACCAAGTATAGAACCTAGTGCAACTGGTCATATAATTGAACAAATAGAGAGTATAAAACAAATATTAAAATCTGGATTCGCGTACGAGAAAAACGGTTCAGTATATTTTGA
>PADT01000028.1 GCA_002700465.1 Flavobacteriaceae bacterium
GAGAATGATTGAAATAAACAAAATCAGGTAAATTATGTATTCTTACCCATTTAACAGGTTCGGTATCTCCTGTGTATGATTGAGTTTCTTCATCCCAGCCAACTGCTTTGTAAAGTTTTTTAATTTCGTTAGTATAGAAATCTTTTGTGTATCCTTTTTCAAGATCTTCTTCTCCGTTGTAATCAGCAATATTTTCATGACAATTCATACAAACATTTAGTGAAGGAATTCCTGAATGTTTAGAGATTCTAGCTGATGAATGACAGTATTGACATTCTATTTGATTTACACCAGCATGAATTTTATGAGAATAATGTATAGGCTGAACAGGCATGTAACCCTGATCAACTCCAATTTGCATCATATATCCATAGGCGAAATATGCGCTAGATAGTAAAAGTAAAATGACAGAAACAAATATTAAAAATTGATTTTTAATAAATGATTGCCATATAGAAAACTTTGAGCCTTCTTCTTTTTCAATATTAATACCGTTTTTTTCTGCAATATTTCTTAAAGTTTTAGTAACTAAAAACAACATTGTTATTAGAACTAATAAAACGATAGTTAGTAGAACAAGAACAATATCATTTGTTAATGTAGAATCGTTATTTGAACTTGTTGTAACTACAGCATTATCTGCATTAACAACCGGCTCGGGAACATAGTCACTGTATGCTAAGATATTATCAATATCCTCATTGGATAGCTGAGGAAAAGCATTCATTGCAACTTTATTATATTCTTCATATATAGCTACAGCTTGATCATCGCCAGACTTTATTAATGCCGCACTATTTTTAATCCATGAATAAAGCCATTCTTTATCATATTTAGCTGAAACCCCTCTTAAGGCAGGACCAATTAATTTCTTATTTAATTTGTGACATGAAGCACAATTAGCATTAAAAAGAGATTTTCCTTTAGAAATATCAATTTCTTGAGCAGAAATATTTAAAGAAAAAGAAAAAAGAAAAAATGCAGTAAGGACCTTGGAAACTGATACATGTTTAATTAGTTTCAAAATAGCCTTCAATAAAGTTGTTTTTACTACGACTGACAATTAAAAATTGTATCAAATTAGACGGCAAAAATACAACACAAGAATGATAATAAAAACCTAACTTAAATGTAATTTTTAATTTATATTCATTCTAAATAAAGTGTTTAAAAAAAACAGAATATTCTTGAAAATTTATTTGACAAAAACTATCTTTGTAAAGATGTTTAAATCCATTATTTCGCTACTATTATTTATAACAATTTGTTCTAAATCATTTTCTCAAAACGATTCTATTACAATAAACCAAGATCCTAAACTTTTAAAAGTTATGGAGTTAAAAAAAATTGTTAATCAAGAAGCTTTCACTTCAGGTCAATTTACAATTCAAATTTTCAGCGGAAATTATACAGATTATAAGATTTTAATGGACGAATTAAAAGCTGATGATAAATATGATGAAATATTCTACAGCTTTGAGACACCTTATTACAAAATAAGATTAGGGAAATATGTTTCTAGAATTTTAGCAATTAAAGAGCTAAAAAATATTAAGAAAGAATTTTCTTCAGCATTTATTTTACAACCTAAATAATTACTTTAATTTCTTCTTTATTTCGACTTGTGAATATGCCTCAATGACGTCTCCAATTCTAATGTCATTATAGTTTTTGACTTGTAACCCACAGTCATAGCCCTTGGCAACTTCTTTAGCATCATCTTTAAATCTTTTCAATGAAGACAGAACACCAGAGTTAATCACAACTCCATCTCTAATAATCCTTATACTTGAGTTTCTAAAAATCTTTCCACTAGTCACCATACAACCTGCAATAGTTCCTACTTTAGAAATTTTAAAAGTTTCTCTAATCTCTGCATTACCAGAAATTTCCTCTTTGAATTTTGGAGCTAACATACCTTCCATAGCATCCTTAAGATCATTTATTGCATCATAAATAATTGAGTAATTTCTAATATCGATTTCTTCTTTATCTGCAATTTGTCTAGCATTTCCAGTGGGTCGAACGTTAAATCCAATAATAATAGCATCTGAAGCAGAGGCTAATAACACATCCGATTCTGTAATTGCACCTACAGCTTTATGAATTATATTTATAAGAATTTCATCAGTTGATAATTTTTGAAAGGAATCTGTTAATGCTTCAACGGATCCGTCAACATCACCTTTTAAAATAATATTCAACTCTTTAAATTCACCAACAGCAATTCTTCTTCCAATTTCATCAAGAGTAATATGCTTTTGTGTTCTAACTGACTGCTCTCTAACTAACTGCGTTCTTTTTACTGCAATTTGTTTTGCCTCTTTCTCATCTTCAAAAACATTAAATTTATCTCCTGCTTGTGGAGCTCCATCAAGACCCAATATTGATACAGGGGTAGAAGGACCAGCCTCAATTATTGCATTTCCTCTTTCGTCCTGCATTGCTTTAACTTTTCCAGAATTTTGACCAGCTAATAAATAGTCTCCAATTTTTAGAGTTCCAGACTGAACTAAAATTGTTGAAATATATCCTTTTCCTTTATCTAAGTATGCTTCAACTACTGAACCAACTGCAGCTTTATTTGGATTTGCTTTGAGTTCTAAAAATTCTGCTTCAAGCAAAACTTTTTCAAGTAATTCATCAACTCCCGTTCCCTTTAGTGCAGACACATCATGAGATTGAATTTTACCTCCCCATTCTTCAACAAGCAAATTCATACCAGAAAGCTTTTCTTTAATTTTATCAGGATTTGAATTTGGTCTATCTATTTTATTTATTGCAAAAATAATAGGTACACCAGCAGCCTGTGCATGACTTATTGCTTCCTTAGTTTGAGGCATTACATCATCATCAGCAGCTATTACTATAATTACTAAATCAGTGATTTGAGTTCCACGTGCACGCATAGCAGTAAAAGCTTCGTGACCAGGTGTATCTAAAAAAGTGATGTTTTGACCATTTTTTAAAACAACATTATAAGCTCCAATGTGCTGAGTAATTCCACCAGATTCACCAGCAATGACATTTTCCTCTCTGATATAATCTAAAAGGGAAGTTTTCCCATGATCTACATGCCCCATTACAGTAACAATTGGTGCTCTGGGAAGTAAATCTTCAGGACTGTCTTCGACTTCTTTAATAGAGTCTTCAATGTCAGCAGTTACAAACTCAACTTCATAACCAAATTCGTCAGCAACAATAGTTAAGGTTTCCGCATCAAGTCTTTGATTCATAGTTACCATAATACCTAAAGACATACATGTAGAAATAATCTCTGTTGATGTTATTTCCATCATTGTAGCAACTTCTCCAACTGTAATAAATTCAGTAACTTTAATTGTTTTCTTTTCAGCTTCATTCTGAGCTAAATCCTCATCAGATTTGAGTTTATGAGAATCTCTTTTCTCTTTTCTATACTTAGCACCTTTAGATGAAGACCTTCCTTGTAATTTTTCTAAAGTTTCTTTTATTTGCTTTTGAACATCAACTTCAGATGGCTCATTTGGAACAGGCTTAGATCTTCCACCTGATTTATTAAAATTTCTTTTATTATTTTGAACAGATGATTTGACTGGATCTTTTGAAATTCTAATTCTCTTTCTTTTTGATGCAGGACTGTTTTTTGGCGTTGTTGTTGGTTTAGGTTTTTCGAACTTACCTAAGTCAATTTTGTCTCCAACTGTTTTTAAACCACTTAATTTTGTATAATTCGTCTTTATACTAGAATCTGTTTTATCATTATCGGCATTTGTTTCCTCATTATTTTTTTCAGTCTTTTCAACTGGTTTTTCAATTTTTTTCTCAACAATTGGCTCTTCTTTTGCCTTTGAGTTTGGTTTATTGAACTTTTCTAAATCGATTTTACCTAAATGAACAGGCTTTTTGATTTCAGCTCTTTCAATAAATGAATTTCTTTTCTTTTCTTTTTCTTCTAATTCTTTTTCAAGTTTAACCCTTAACTCTTCTTTTTCTTTTCTTTTTTCTTCACTTAAATCATGGGATTCGACTTTGCTAGATTTATCAGAACTAAATTCATTCAAAAACAAAGTATACTGATCAGGTGAAATTTTAGTAGTAGGTCTTGCATCAATTTCATGCCCGTTTGAGGCAAGAAACTCAACTGCTCTGTCAAGAGAAATATTAAATTCTCTTAAAATCTTGTTTAATCTTGTTAATTTAATTTCACCCATAAATAAGTTTATTATTCAGAAAATTCTGCTTTTAATACATTTCTAACTGACAAGATAGTTTCCTCTTCTAAATCAGTTCTTTTAATTAAATCTTCAACATCCTGTTCCAACACACTTTTTGCAGTGTCAAGACCAGCTTTTTTAAATTCTTCAAGAACCCAGCCTTCAATTTCATCTGAGAACTCAGTTAATTCAACATCTTCTTCAGCACCTTCTCTGTATACATCAATTTCATATCCTGTCAATTGACCTGCCAATCTAATATTATGACCACCTCTACCAATAGCTTTTGAAACTTGCTCAGGGTCCATAAAGGCTTCCACAGTTTTTTTCTCTTCGTTAATTTTTAAGGAAGAAATTTTAGCAGGACTTAACGCTCTTGTGATTAATAATTGAGTATTATTTGTAAAGTTGATAACATCAATATTTTCATTTCCAAGTTCTCTTACAATTCCATGAATCCTAGATCCTTTCATACCAACACAAGCACCAACTGGATCAATTCTATCATCATATGAATCTACAGCTACTTTTGCTTTTTCTCCAGGTATTCTAACAACTTTTTTAACTGAAATTAAGCCATCAAATACTTCTGGAATATCCTGTTCAAAAAGTTTTTCTAAAAACTTTGGAGAAGTTCTAGAGAAAATAATTGAGGGTTTATTTCCTTTTAATTCTACAGACTCGATAACTCCTCTTACAGAATCTCCTTTTCTATAAAAATCTGAGGGAATTTGACGATCTTTTGGCATAATTAATTCATTGCCATCATCATCAAGTAATATTACAACGTTGTGTCTAATGTGATGAACTTCTGCTGTATATATTTCACCTATTAAATCAATAAATTGCTTATATATAATTCCATTATCGTGCTCATGAACTCTAGATACTAAATTTTGCCTTAGTGAAAGAACTGTTCTTCTTCCTAAATCAACCAATTTAACTTCTTCAGAAACATCTTCACCTACTTCAAAGTCAGGTTCAATTTTTCTAGCTTCAGAAATTGAAATTTCTTGATTTTCGTCTTCAACAGCTCCATCTTCAACAACAATTCTGTTCCTCCAAATTTCTAAATCTCCTTTGTCAGGATTAATAATTATATCAAAGTTATCGTCATCACCATATTTTCTTTTTAAAGTGTTTCTAAAAACCTCTTCTAGTATTGACATTAATGTTACTCTGTCTATAAATTTTTCGTCCTTAAATTCTGAAAACGATTCTATTAAAGATAAATTTTCCATGCTTATATTTTATTAAATTCTACAACTAAATTTGCTTTTTTAATTTGGTCAAAAGCAATTAATTTATTTTTTTTCACAGTCACTTTGCCTTTTCCAACAGGCTTGGGTTCACGAGCTGTCCATTCAAGTGTGATATCCTGTTCGCTTACATTAACTAAACTCCCTTTTATATCATCACCTTCTTTTAACGATACATTCAATTTTCTTTTTAAATTTTTTAAAAATTGTCTGTATGTCACTAACGGAGACATGAGTCCCGCTGAACTTACGTTTAAACTAAAATCATCTAACTCAGTATCAAAATGTTTTTTGATATGTTTAGATAATAAAACGCAATCACTAACCTTAACTCCGTTGTCACCATCAATTTTAATATCAATTTTAAAAGAATCTACATTTAGATCCACTAAAAAAAGTTCTTTATTATCCTTAAAGAATTCAATAAATAATTTTTCTAAAATTTCTTTCAAATCAAATATATTTAATAAAGAGGGGGACATTGTCCCCCTCAAATTTTCAATAATGCAGTGCAAATATACTAAATTCTATAAAACAAAGAATTTAATTAAACACCATTAATTAGAGTTGGCCTACTAGGGCTCGAACCTAGACTCTTCTGGACCAAAACCAGACGTGTTGCCAGTTACACCATAGGCCAGTGTAATGAACGGCAAATTTAATATAAAGTTTCAGCTAGACAAATAAATTATATTTAAAATATTTATTGATAATATTGTTTAAATTCGTCAATCAATTATTTGATAAATGAATATTAGAAAATTTGAAAAAATAAATAGTGTAACAGGATTAGTTGTTTTTTTAATTGCACTTGCCACTTATTTTCTTACGGTTGAACCTACAGCAAGTTATTGGGATGCTGCTGAATACATCTCAACATCAGCAAAATTACAGGTGGGACATCCACCGGGAGCTCCGTTATTTCAAATGATTGGTGCATTTTTCTCCTCATTCGCCTCGAATCCTGAGGATATTGCATTTATGGTAAATATGATGTCTGTCTTCGCTAGTGCATTTACTATTTATTTACTTTATTTAACGATAGTAATAATAGGACGTAAAATTATAGTCGTTTCTGACAAAATTTCTAACGAAAATGCAATTAAAATAATAAGCTCATCAACCATAGGAGCGCTATGCTTTACATTTTCTGATAGTTTTTGGTTTAACGCAGTTGAGGCTGAAGTCTATGCCATGGCTACATTTATAATGGCTCTTCTATTTTGGCTAGGATTTAAATGGGAAGCAGATATGGAAAACGAAAGAGGGAATAGATGGCTTATTTTAATTTCTTTTGTTGTGGGACTTTCATTTGGTGTACACTTCATGGGTCTTTTGGCTATTCCAGCAATTGGAATGATTTATTTTTTTAAAAAATATCCAAATCCTAACTTAAAAAGCTTTTTGATTGCAAATATTCTTTCTGTCACTGTTTTGCTCTTTATTTTTAAACTCCTTTTGCCTTCAACTTTGGGCCTCTTTGGATACCTTGAAGTTTTCTTTGTGAATAGCCTTAGACTACCTTTTAATTCAGGAACAATTTTTTCATCTATTTTAATAATTACTCTATTTACTCTTTTATTAAGTTACACTAAAAAGAAAAATTGGGTTAATACAAATGTCCTAACGCTTTGTGTGATGTTTATTTTTATAGGATTTTCAGCTTGGCTTATGATTCCAATTAGATCCAATGCTAATACTGTGATTAATGAAAATTCGCCGTCAGATGCAAGAGCTTTACTTGCTTACTACAACTTAGAACAATACCCAGAAACAAAACTTTTTTACGGACCAATGTTCTCTGACGCCTATGCAGGTCAAGATGAAACCAACCCATATAAGGATGATAAACCCAAATACGAAAGAGACAATAAGACAAAAAAATATATAATTGTAAATGATTGGGAATCTGGGAAAATTAATTCCAATAGCAAGCATCTTGGTCTTCTTCCTCGTATGTGGAGTTCAGAACATGCAATAAACTATATGAACTATTTTGGGTTTTTAGATTTTCAAATTAAGCCGGAATATCTTGCAGAAACTAATTTTAGAAAACTTGTAAATGAATTTAATCAAAGTGTTGCTAAAGGTGACATAGATGCTGAAGGATATCACAAGTTTTTAAGTGAGTATGGAGGATATCTTGATATTGAAAAACCATCATTATTAAATAATTTAAAATATCTATTTAAATATCAGATTGGATCAATGTATGTAAGATATTTTATGTGGAATTTTAGCGGTCGACAAAATGATGTTAAATGGGAATATGATTTGTTAAACGGTAACTGGATTTCAGGAATAAATTTTATAGATGAATTTAGACTTGGACCTCAAAGCAATTTACCTTCTGATCTTAAAAACAATAAGGCTAGAAACACTTATTATATGCTTCCTCTTATCTTAGGATTAATAGGGCTTATTTTTCTTTTCAATAAAAATAAAAATCTATTTTGGATTGTTATTCTACTGTTTCTTTTCACTGGATTGGCGCTAAAGATTTATTTAAATGAAAGAGTTTTTGAACCACGAGAAAGAGATTATGCACTAGTTGGCTCATTTTATGTTTTTTCTATTTTTATTGGCCTTAGTTTATATTCAATCTCAAATTCATTTAAAAAAATACTTTCTGAAAAAATATCCGTTCCTCTATTAAGTATATTATTACTTTGTGTTCCTATTTTAATGGGTTATCAAAACTGGGATGACCACGACAGATCTGACAGGTACACAGCTCAATCTTTGGCTAAAGCTTATTTAAATTCTATTGACAAGGATAGAGATGCCATGATTTTTACAATTGGAGACAATGATACTTTTGCCTTATGGTACGCTCAAGAAATTGAAAATTATAGAACTGATGTAAGGACTATTAACACAAGTTTGATAGCAACAGATTGGTATATGGATCAAATGAAAAGACGTACCTATAATAGTAGTCCAGTTCCTTCTCAACTTAAACACAGTCAATATGCATATGGAATCAGAGATTATATTAAATATGAGGCTTTAATAGATTCTGTTAGGTGGGATATTAAAGATTTTATGAACTGGGTTTCTAGTGATCACCCTAGAACTAAATATAAAAACCTATTGACTCAATATGGAGCTGATTTAAATAATATTCCGTTGTTTACTCAAAATATGGTCTTTTATCCAACTAACAAAATTAGAGTCCCCGTTAACAAAAAAAATGTTTTAGAAAGTGGTATTGTTAAAGCTGAAAATGAAGATTTAATTTTAGACTACATAGATATCGACCTTCCAACTAGTGGTCTGTATAAAAATCAATTATTAATGCTAGATATATTGGCAAACAATGACTGGAAAAGACCTATTTATTTTACTGGTGGAAGTTATAATGATGCTGAATATTTATGGATGAAAAATTTTCTTCAACTTGATGGTCTTGTTTATAAGCTTATCCCAATTAAAACAGAAATTAACAAAAACAATCCTTACGAAATGGGGCGTGTAGATTCCTCATTAATGTATAATATTGTGAAAAGCTGGGAATGGGGGAACTCGGATAGTTCTGAAATCTATCACGACCCCGAAACTAGAAAAAACAGTATTTCTTTTAGAGGGAATCTTCACAGGCTTGCCAAACAACTTATATCTGATAATGAAAATCAAAAGGCAGAAGAAATTCTAGATCTGTCTATTCAAAAAATGCCAATAGATTATTTTGGCTATTATAGTCTTTTAGAACCTTATATTTCCACTTATTATAAACTTAAAAAGTTTGAAAAAGGAGATAATTTGTTTGAAAAACTCTCAGTTAAATACGATGAAAATTTAAATTATTATTCTCAACTATCTAATTCAAAAACTTCAAAGTTTTCAATTTACAGTTTTGCGGAGAATATTATTACTGATACAGAAAGATACAGGTCTCTTCTTGAAACACTTTTAAAATCTGAAAATAATATTTTAAAATCCAAAGCCATAAAACAATTTATAAATTCAACTGAGTTTGTTTCTGAACTTTACGGGGATTATGAATACTATACTCTTTTAAGTCCGTTTCTAAATCAACTTTTTATCTCAGACGATAATGAGTTTGCCAGAGATTTATATATCAAAATATCTTCTCAGTTCAAGGAAAGGCTTACAATAATCATGTCTATGCAAAGCGATGAAAAAGCGGAATATTCTCAATCAATTCTAAACGATTATTTTGAGCTTAGATCTTTAGTTGAAATAATTCAAAAATATGATGCCGAAAAGGAATATGTAATAGAAGAAGTTAAAGAATTACAACAAATTCAAGAAAGCTTAAATAAAATCATTAATTAAATTTATCAAAGTATTAGTGTCTTGCTCACCACTTTGTCTCCAAACCATTTCTCCAGATTTATAAATCATCAATGTTGGTAATTCTTTTACCCTTAGAGCTTCTGAGAGTTCATTGTTTTGATCCACATTAATTTTAATTACTTTCCCTTTATCACCAATAGCGGCAGCAACATCTCTTAACACAGAATGCATTGCTTTTGAAGATTCGTCCAAATCACCATAAAAATCTAATAGTATCGGAACTTTTACATTTATAAGTTCACCAAATTTTGACATAAGTAAACATTGAGTTTATAATAAAATTAAGGATTTTTTAAAAAACTATGCTTTTTTAAGCTTAATCACAGATATTTCAGGATAAACGCCTACTCTACCAGGGAACCCCAAAACGCCAAAGCCTCTGTTAACATTTAGAAATTGCTTATTTTTATTATAAACCCCAGCCCAGTATTTATAAGCCCATTTCACAGGGCTCCATTTAATCCATCCAGGAATTTCAATACCAAACTGCATTCCATGCGTATGACCACTCAATGTTAAATGAAAGTGAGTATCGTGATCAATTAATACTTTGTCCCAATGGGAAGGGTCATGACTCATAACAATTTTAAAGTCAGAATTTGTAAGACCTAAACAAGCCTTATCAATGTCTCCCTTTTTCTTAAACCGACCTTTTCCCCAGTTCTCTACGCCTATAAGTGATATTGCACTGTTGTTTTTATAAATTTTAGTATTCTGATTTAATAATAAATTAAATCCCATTTCTTTCTGAATATCTAAAAGTAGTTGAAAATTTAGTTTTTTATCCTTCTCAGATTTCCATTGAACATAATCGCCATAATCATGATTCCCTAAAACTGAATATTTACCACCAGAAGCCTTAAGATTTGAGAATAAAGCCTTCCATTTAATTAATTCATCTGCCTTGTTATTTACTATATCACCCGTGAACAAAATAAGATTTGATTTTTGCTTATTTATTAAATCTACAGCGTATTTTACACTTTCTCTACTATCCAGACTTCCACTATGAATATCAGAAATATGAGTTATTTGGTAGCCATCAAAATCATCTGGAAGATCATCAAATTTTAACTCATAATTATATACTTTATAGTTATACCTTCCCTTAAAAATACCATGAATAACAAATGGAATTGGAATAGAAGCAACCAAAATTGCTAGTTTACTCAAAAACTCTCTTCGTTGAACCAAAAAAGAATCTGACGAACTTGAAAAAAAGAATTTAATTATTGATTCTAAGACTCTTATCACATCTTCAAAGAAAAGAAAAGAGATAATAATCAATTTAAAACACAATAAAGTAAATAGTAAAGCAAATGGAACAGATAAATAATTATAAAAAATATCAGAATAATCTAAGTTTTTATAATAAATATTAAATAATCTAAAAAAGAAATTAGCAAATACAATTACATTTATAATTGTATAAATTTTGATTACCCAATTATTTTTAGATAATGTTTTAAAGGCTTGAAAAGCGTATATTTCAATTAATAAAAAAACAATAATAATAAATGCCCATCTCAATATTATAATTTTTTAAATTAGAAGTCAAAAATATATAATATATATATATGAACAATAGAAAAAAACTATTCTTAGTTGATGCATACGCATTAATTTTTAGAGGATACTATGCGTTTATCAAAAACCCTAGAATAAATTCTAAAGGAATGGACACTAGTGCTATTATGGGTTTTATGAATTCAATATTGGATTTAATTAAAAGGGAAAAACCAGATAATATTGCGGTTGCATTTGATTTAGGAGGGTCTAGTGATAGAGTTGAAATGTTCGAAGAGTACAAAGCAAATAGACACGAAACACCTGATGCAATTAAAATTGCAGTTCCTTACATTCATAATATTTTAAAAGCAATGGGAATACCAATTTTAATTAAAAAAGGGTATGAAGCAGATGATATAATAGGAACAGTTGCAAAAGAGGCGGAAAAAAATAATTTCCAAGTCTTTATGGTTACACCAGACAAAGATTTTGCTCAGTTAGTTTCTGAAAACATTTTCATGTATAAACCTGCTAGAATGGGAAATGGTATTGAAATATGGGGCATTAAAGAAGTTCAACAAAAATTTGAAGTTACAGATCCTAAACAAGTAATTGACTTTTTGGGTATGATGGGTGATTCTGTTGACAATATTCCTGGTTTACCAGGTGTTGGCGAAAAAACTGCTAAAAAATTTATAAACCTTTACGGTTCTATGGAAAAATTACTTGAAAATACGTCTGAAATTAAAGGAAAATTAAGAGAAAAAATTGAGCTTAATAAAGAAAAAGGTATTCTTTCAAAAAAGTTAGCGACTATCATGCTGGATGTCCCTATTGAATACGATTTTGTCGACTTTAAATTAGACGATCCCAATCATAAAAACGTTTATGAAATTTTTGAAGAACTGGAGTTTGTCAGAATGAAAGAGAATTTTAAAAGAATTTTTATTGAAGAAGAGAAGGATGATTTAGTTAAAGAACAGCCTTTAACAGTTGAAAAGAAAGATATTCAATATGATTTATTTAGTGTTCCCGGTCAATCAAGAACAACTTTAAGTAAAGAAAAAAACACCTTTTTAAATTCATCTAAATTTTATCAAAAAAATGAAAGTAAACTTTCAAAAAAACTAACCTTGTCCATTTTAAGAAAACAAGATACTATATCAGTTGAAATATTTAAGTTTAAAGAAAAAGAAAATTGTTTTGGATTAAGTTTTAGCTGGAACAAAGACAAAAGTTATTTTATCACACTAGAAAAAAAAGATTCTCAAACGTTAAATGAAATCAAAAATTTATTTCAGAGGAAAGATTTAAAAATTATTGGATTTGACTTAAAGCATCAGTTTAAACTTTTAAATGATTTGGATATAAAGATTGAAGGAAAATATTTTGATAATAAAATAGCTCATTATTTGGTTAACCCTGACCTTAATCACGATTTTAAAACATCTTGTCAAACATATTTGAATTATTCTCCAGATTTAAGTAACGAATCTGAAATTCAAATTTGTATGGAAAAATCAGATTTAAATTTTCAATTAAGTAACCAATTAAAAAAAGATTTAAAAAAAGGAGAACTACTAAATCTTTTTGAAGATATAGAAATGCCTTTACTAAGAGTATTGTCTGTTATGGAAATTAATGGTATAAAACTAAACTCATCTTTTTTAAATGAGCTTTCAATAAAATTTCATAGAGATCTTAATGAACTTGAAAAAATAATTTTTGAAATTTCAGATGAAAAATTCAATCTAGCCTCACCTAAACAACTTGGAGAAGTCCTTTTTAATAAAATGAAAATTGTAGAGAAACCAAAAAAAACAAAATCTGGTCAATTTTCAACAAGTGAAGAGATTTTATCAAAACTTTCCTCAGAACATTTAATTGTAGAAAAAGTACTCGAATGGAGATCATTACAAAAATTGTTAAACACCTATGTAGATGCGCTTCCAAAACAAATAAATTCTAATACTTTGAGAATTCATGCTGAATTTAATCAAGCTGTAGCTTCAACTGGGAGGTTAAGTAGTAATAACCCTAATTTACAAAACATTCCAATTAGAAATCCTAGAGGAAGAGAAGTTAGAAAAGCTTTTATTTGTAATAATGAAAATTATACTATGCTTTCTGCTGATTACTCACAAATTGAACTACGGGTTATAGCTTGTTTAAGTGAAGATCCTAACATGATTTTAGCCTTTAAAAATGATCAAGACATTCACAGCTCAACAGCCGCAAAAGTATTTGGTATTGATATAAACGAAGTGTCTTCTGAACAAAGAAGTAACGCTAAAACTGTAAATTTTGGGATTATTTATGGTGTTTCAGCATTTGGACTTAGTAATCAAACTTCTTTGTCAAGAAAAGAATCAAAAGAATTGATCGAATCCTATTATGAAGCATATCCTAAATTAAAAAATTATATCTCATCCCAAATAAATTTTGCTAGAGAAAATGGTTATGTTGAAACAATTTTAGGAAGAAAGAGATATTTAAAAGATATTAATTCAAGAAATCCTATTGTAAGGGGAGCTTCAGAAAGAAATGCAGTAAATGCTCCAGTTCAAGGTAGCGCTGCAGACATTATAAAACTTGCAATGATTAATATTCAAAATAAAATAGAAAAAAATAATTTTAAATCTAAAATGCTAGTTCAAGTTCATGATGAATTAGTCTTTGAAATTCATAAAGATGAAATGAACGAGATGAAAAAAATAATTCAAAATGAAATGGAAAATGCATATGATATAACAATACCTTTAAAAGTAGACATGGGAACTGGATTGAACTGGTTTGAAGCACATTAATAATTTGTTTAATTACTGGTTTGCAGATTTGATTTATTATTGTAGATTTGCAGGCCAATTAAAGGCATGTATAATGCTTTTTTAAAATTAAATATTTTGGATTCTTTAACATACAAAACAATCTCAGCAAATAAAGAAACAGTTGACAAAAACTGGGTTATTGTTGATGCAAGTGGACACGCTCTAGGAAGAATGTGCTCTAAAATAGCTAAGCTTATCAGAGGTAAATACAAGCCTAGCTTTACACCTCATGTTGACTGTGGAGATAACGTTATTGTTATTAATGCAGAAAAAATAACGCTTTCAGGAAACAAATGGGAGAACAAAGAATACATTCGACATACTGGATATCCTGGTGGACAAAGGTCGTTAACTGCAAGAGAACTTTTTGATAAAGATCCTGCTAGATTAGTTGAAAAATCTGTTAAAGGAATGCTTCCTAAAAATAAATTAGGTGCCGCTCTTTTCAGAAATTTAAAAGTTTATGTTGGTGAAAACCATAAGCATGAAGGACAAAATCCAAAATTGATAAATTTAAATGATTTAAAATAATATGGAAGTAATTCATAAAATAGGAAGAAGAAAAAAATCAGTAGCTAGAGTATACCTTTCAAAAGGTAAAGGTTCATATTCAATAAATGGAAAATCTCTAAAAGAATATTTTCCAACTGATATTCTTCAGTATAAAGTTAATCAGCCTTTTGCTATAACTGAAACAAGCTCCTCTTACGATGTTAAAGTAAATGTTTATGGTGGTGGGATAAATGGACAAGCCGAATCTGTAAGGTTGGCTATATCAAGAGCATTATGTCAAATTGATGAAGAAAATCGTCCGGCACTAAAGAAAGAAGGTCTTTTAACTAGAGACCCTAGAATGGTTGAAAGAAAGAAATTTGGTCAGAAGAAAGCAAGAAAAAAATTCCAGTTCTCGAAACGTTAATTCGATTCGATAATTGTTTAAAAGTTCATACAAATATTGAAATTAACCTGTTGTCGTATTTCGCTTAGCGAAAGTTAGTTTAGCATCTAAATAAATTTTTAATTTATTGCTAATCATACGGAACGTAAACTAAAAAAAATGACAAAAATTGAAATTAAACCTCTATTAGAGGCTGGTGTTCATTTTGGACACTTAACAAGAAAATGGAATCCAAATATGGCTCCTTTCATTCACATGGAAAAGAATGGAATTCATATTATTAACCTTTACAAAACTGCATCTAAAATTGAAGAAGCCTCTTCGGCTTTATCCAAAATCGCTTCCTCAGGAAGAAAAATTTTATTTGTAGCCACTAAAAAACAAGCAAAAGATCTTGTTTCTAAAGCTGCTGCTGAAGTTAACATGCCTTATATTACAGAAAGATGGCCAGGCGGAATGCTTACAAATTTTGTAACAATTCGAAAAGCTGTTAAAAAAATGTCTGCAATTGACAGAACAAAACAAGACGGCACTTTTGAAGCTTTATCTAAGAGAGAAAAATTACAAATTGATAGATTAAGAGCTAAATTAGAAAAAAACCTTGGTTCTATAACTGATATGACTAGGCTTCCTGGTGCTTTATTTGTTGTAGATATTAGAAGAGAACATATTGCTATTCGTGAAGCACAAAAATTAAATATTCCAATTTTTGCAATGGTTGACACAAATTGTGATCCTAGAGAAGTTGACTATGCAATCCCCTCTAATGATGATGCATCTAAATCTATAGATATTGTTTTAAACCATGTTTCATTAGCTATTAAGGAAGGTTTATCCGAAAGAAAAAAAGAAAAAGAGGTTGCTGAGGTTAAAAAAGAAAAAGAAGAAGGTTCAAAAAAATCTGATGAATCGTCCAACGAAAATGCTGAGGTTAAATCTGATGTAAAAGAAAAAAAGAAAAGAACAAGAGTCTCTAAAAAAATAGAAGAATAATTATGACAAAAATAACTGCATCCGAAGTAAACAATCTTAGAAAAATTTCCGGAGCTGGAATAATGGATTGTAAAAATGCCTTAGTTGAAGCCAATGGTGATACTGAAGCTGCTATTGAGATTTTAAGAAAAAAAGGTCAAAAAGTTGCTGCTAAAAGAGCTGATAGAGAATCTTCTGAAGGAGCTGCAATTGCAAAAGTTAGTTCAGATAATTCTAGTGGAGTTATTATTTCTCTTAACTGTGAAACAGACTTTGTGGCTAAAAATGAAAGCTTTGTTTCCTTAGCAAATGAACTTGCTGAATTAGCTATTTCTCATGAAACATTAGATGATTTTTTAAAATGTCAAATTGACTCAATGACAGTAAGCGAAAAATTAATTCAACAAACTGGAGTAATTGGAGAAAAACTAGTTATTGGTAACTTTGAAAAAGTTTCTGCTGGATATGTTGGAAAATACATTCACGCTGGTAATAAAATTGCCACTTTAGTAGGATTTTCAAAATCTGTTGAAGGCATTGAAGAAGCTTCAAAAAATGTTGCTATGCAAGCAGCTGCGATGAACCCTATAGCGCTTGATGAAGATGGTGTTGATCAAAAAACAATTGAAAAAGAAATTGAAATAGCCAAAGATCAGCTTAGGCAAGAAGGTAAGCCTGAAGCTATGCTCGATAATATTGCAAAAGGGAAATTGAAAAGATTTTTCAAAGATAACACCTTAGTAAATCAAGCTTATATTAAAGATAATAAACAAAGTGTTGCAAACTATGTTAAATCTGTTGATAGTGATTTAATAGTCACAGATTTTAAAAGAGTAAGTTTATCCTAGTTTTTTTAAACATTCAACACTATTCTTTTTTTAATTTAATTGTAATCATTAACTATATTTACATTAATGATTTATAAAAGAGTATTACTTAAACTTAGTGGTGAAGCATTGTTGGGCGAAAGGAGTTATGGAATTGATCCTAAAAGAATAGCTCAATATGCTAAAGAAATTAAATCCGTTACAGAACTTGGTCTAGAAGTGGCTGTGGTTATTGGAGGGGGTAATATATTTCGAGGTGTATCTGCCGCTAGCAATGGAATTGATCGTGTTCAAGGTGACTATATGGGAATGCTTGCAACAGTAATTAATGGAATGGCATTGCAAAGTGCACTTGAAGAAGAAAATGTACAAACAAGGCTTCAAACGGCTATAAAAATTGAAGCAGTTGCGGAACCTTATATTAAAAGAAAAGCTGTAAGACATTTAGAAAAAAAAAGAGTGGTGATTTTTGGAGGAGGTACAGGAAACCCTTTTTTTACAACTGATTCTGCTGCTGTTTTAAGAGCAATAGAAATTAGTGCTGATGTAATCTTAAAGGGGACTAGAGTTGATGGAGTTTATGATTCTGATCCAGAAAAAAATGATAATGCCATTCAATATGACACTATTTCCTTTAGCGATGTATTAAAAAAGAATTTAAAAATAATGGACTCCACAGCATTTACTTTAAGTCAAGAAAATAACTTGCCCATAATAGTTTTCAATATGAACAAAACAAGTAATCTATTGAAATTAATCAAAGGCAAAAAAATTGGAACATCTATAAAAAATTAATTTTGGAAGAACTAGAATTTATTATTGAAGCATGTGAGGAATCTATGACAAATGCAATAAAGCATCTTGAAAGAGAATTATTAAACATTAGAGCTGGAAAAGCAAATCCGACTATGCTTTCAAGTGTCAAATTAGAATACTATGGGTCAACCACTCCATTGTCTCAAATAGCTAATATTAACACTCCAGATGCTCAAACCCTTTCAGTTCAACCCTGGGAAAAAGATAAATTACAAGATATCGAAAAAGCAATTCAAATTGCTAATTTAGGATTCAACCCTATGAATAATGGAGAATCAATTATAATAAATATTCCTCCTCTTACTGAAGAAAGAAGAAAAGAATTAGTTAAAATTGCAAAGTCTGAAATTGAAGATGCTAAAATTAGTATTAGAAATTCTAGAAAAGATGCTAATAATGAAATTAAAAAAATTGAAATTTCCACAGATCAAAAAGCAATTTCTGAAGAAGAAATTCAAACTTTAACTGATAATTACATCTCTAAAATAGACGAAATTTTCTCATCTAAAGAAAAAGAAATACTCTCTATTTAAACTACATATTTTGAACAAATTAGTCCATGAGTAAATTAAAAAATTCCATAAGTTGGGAAAAGTTTGCTCGTTTAATTTTAAGAAATAGAATCTTATTATTAATACTGGTTTTAGTAAATACCATTTTTCTTTCAACTCAATGGAAAAATATTCGTTTCAGTTATTCTGAGGCTAATCTAATGCCTAAAGACCACCCTTTTAATGTAGCTTATGATAATTTTGTAGATGTATTTGGTGAAGAGGGTAACCTTTTAATAATAGCTGTAAATGATTCACTGTTATTTGATAAAACAAATTTTAATGCTTGGATAAAACTCAGTGACTCTTTCAAATCAAAGAAAGAAGTTAATAATGTTCTTCACGTTGGAAACTTTCCGATAATATCAAAAAATAAATTAAATAAAGAATTTATAATTGATTCTTTGATAAATGAATCATTCACAAGCAATAAAAAAATAGCTGAATTTAAAACTTTACTGTTTAATGATTTTCCTTTCTATGAAAATATTTTATTCAATAAAAAAACCGAAACAATACAAACAGCCATATACTTAGATAAAAAAGTAATTAATAATATTGAGCGAATAGATTTTGTAAATAATGTGTTCATTCCCTCAATAAAAGAATTTGAAAAGCAGAGCAATCTAAATATTAGGGTTTCTGGTATGCCCTACATTAGAACTATGAATGCTCAAAATATTATGGACGAGATAGGTAAGTTTGTAATAATAGCTATTTGTGTTACTATTTGCATATTCTTTTTCTTTTTTAGGTCATTCAGAGCTACATTAATTACTTTAAGTGTTGTGATTACTGGGGTTATGTGGGCCCTAGGAGTTCTTGGATTATTACAGTTTGAAATTACTGTTTTAACGGCATTGATACCACCACTTATAATTGTTATTGGAGTACCTAACTGCATTTTTTTAATAAACAAATACCAGCACGAAGTAAAAAAACACGGAAATCAAGCTAGATCATTGCAAAGAGTTATTTCTAAAATTGGTAATGCAACCCTAATGACAAATATTACAACTGCATGTGGATTTGCAACATTTATTTTGACTGACAGTCAGGTTTTAAAAGAATTTGGAGTAGTTGCATCAATAAATATCATGGTAATTTTTATACTGTCCATTTTATTGATACCTATCATTTATAGTTTTTTGCCGTTACCTAAAAAAAAGCATTTAAAACATTTAAATAATAACTGGTTAAATTCTTTTGTTGACTTTTTAGGTAATACAGTTAAAAAAAGAAGAATTCCAGTGTTTATAATTTCTATACTTTCTTTATGCATAAGTATTGTTGGAATGAATAAAATTGAAATTTCCGGGAACTTAATTGAGGATATGCCTGCAAAGTCAGAATTTGTTAGAGACATTAAGTTTTTTGAAAAAGAATTTAAAGGAGTTCTCCCTTTAGAAATAATGATAGACAGTAGGAGAAAAAATGGAATTACTCGACTGGCTAACCTTAAAAGAATGAATGATTTTCATGAGCATATTTTAAAAATTCCTGAGCTATCAAATCCTATTTCGGTAGTTAATATTTCGAAGTACGTAAAACAGTCTTTTTATAATGGTAATCCTAATTATTTTCAATTACCATCATCTCAGGAAAACACATTCATTTCAGGATACCTAAAAAATTCAAATCTTAAGCTTGGTGAAAATAATAGTTACATTAATGAAACTGGTCAAATAGCTCGAATTACAACAATGATTGGAGAAATTGATACAGAAAGAATGGAAGGTATTGAGGCAAGTTTACTGAAAGGAATTAAATTATATTTCCCCGATGATAGATTTGATGTTACACTTACCGGAAAAACACTTGGCTATCTAAAGGGTACTAAATTTTTAATTAAGAACTTGCTTATTTCTCTTTTTTTAGCAATTATGCTTATATCTTTAATGATTACCTATTTATTTAGGTCATATAAAATGGTAATTATTTCACTAGTTCCTAATATCCTTCCTCTTCTTTTTACAGCTGGAGTAATGGGATTTTTAAATATTCCAATAAAACCGTCGACAATTTTAGTTTTTAGTATTGCTTTTGGTATATCAGTTGATGATACTATTCATTTTCTTGTAAAATATAGACAGGAGTTAATAGCTAATAATTGGAAAATCAGAAAATCTGTATTTTCTTCCTTAAGAGAAACTGGAATTAGTATGTTCTACACTTCTATTGTTTTATTTTTTGGGTTTTCAGTTTTCATGACCTCAAGTTATGGTGGAACAATTGCTCTTGGAGGACTAGTTTCTACCACATTACTTTTTGCAATGTTAGCTAACTTAGTTCTGCTACCTTCACTTTTAATCTCATTGGAAAAAAATATTTCAAATAAAATAGACATGAAGGATCCAAAAATAAAATTAGACTCAGATTAATTTTATAATAAACCAATTCAAAACTTTATATTTGAATCAGATTTTTAAAATATTTACTCAAACATGACAGTTAAAGATTTATTTATAAACACCCCAATTTCAAAAACCATTAAGGTTAAGGGATGGGTAAAAACATTTAGAGCTAATAGATTTATTTCTTTAAACGACGGATCTACATTTCAAAGCATTCAATGTGTAGTGGATTATGAAAACACTGATAGTGAAATTTTAAATAATATAAACACAGGCGCTTCAGTTGAAATTTCTGGAATTTTAGTTGAAAGTCAAGGAAAAGGTCAAAAAATCGAAATTAAAGTTGAAGAAATTATAATACTAGGTAAATGTGACCCAGAAGATTATCCAATACAACCAAAAAAACATAGTTTAGAGTTTTTAAGAGAAAATGCTCATCTAAGAATTAGAACAAATACATTTAGTTCAATATTTAGAATAAGATCTAGTATTTCGTATGCAATACACAAATATTTTAAAGAGAGTGGATTTGTTTATATAAATACACCTGTAATTACTGGAAGTGATGCCGAAGGCGCTGGAGAAATGTTTAAAGTGACTACACTTGAAATTAATAATGCAGAATTAGATAATGCAAATAACATTGATTATTCTAATGATTTCTTTGGAAAAGAAACAAATCTTACAGTATCTGGACAACTTGAAGCTGAGAGCATGGCAATGGGATTGGGTAATGTTTATACTTTCGGCCCAACATTTAGAGCAGAAAATTCTAATACATCAAGACATTTAGCTGAATTTTGGATGGTTGAACCAGAAATGGCATTTTGTGATTTAGAGGACAACATGAACTTAGCAGAGGATTTTATAAAAAAGGTTTTAAAATATGTAATTAATGATTGTAAAGATGATTTAATTTTTCTCAATGAAAGATTAATAAATGAGGATAAAACAAAGCCCTTGAAAGATAGAAATGAACTTAATTTAATTGAACGGTTAAACTTTGTTGTAAATAATGATTTTGTGAGAATAAATTACACTGAAGCATTTGATATTTTAAGGAACTCTAAACCTAATAAAAAGAAAAAATTTAAATATCCTATAAATGAATGGGGAGTTGATTTACAAAGTGAACATGAACGTTTTTTGGTTGAAAAACATTTTAAAAAACCAGTCATTATTCATGATTATCCTGCTAAAATTAAGGCTTTTTATATGAGAATGAATGAGGATGGCAAGACTGTTAGAGCAATGGATATCTTATTCCCCGGAATAGGTGAAATTGTTGGAGGCTCTCAAAGAGAAGAGAGATTAGATATTTTGAAAGAACGAATTTCAGAACTAAATATTGATGCAAAAGAATTGTGGTGGTATCTTGATTTAAGAAAATACGGAAGTGTCAAGCACAGTGGTTTTGGACTAGGGCTCGAAAGACTCATTTTATTTGCAACAGGGATGTCTAACATAAGAGATGTAATTCCGTTTCCAAGAACACCAAAAAATGCTGAATTTTAATATTTAATTCTTCAATAAGTTTTTTTGTATTTTTAATATTTAATAAAACAAATGCTAAAGCAGTTTTTACAATTAAAACTTTCACAAAAATTATCTCCTCAACAAATTCAATTGATGAAATTGATAGAGCTTCCGCTTATGGAGTTGGAAGATAGACTGTCAAGAGAAATTGAAGAAAATCCTGCTTTAGAAACAGGAAAAGAAAAAGAAGA
>PADT01000029.1 GCA_002700465.1 Flavobacteriaceae bacterium
AAATAAGAATATTAATAAATTTTATTGGAACCCAGAATTAAATAAAATTGATTCAAATTGTATTGATGGAGTTAAGGTAATCATCAATCTTGCAGGTTCTCCTATTGCTCAACTTTGGACAAAATCATCAAAAAAATCAATTCTTTTAAGTAGAATTAATTCTGTTAAATTATTGAACCAAGTTATATTAGAAAAAAACTCAAAAATTGATCATTTTGTCTGCGCATCTGCAATTGGAATTTATAAATCGGATAACTCATATATTCACAGAGAATCATCTCAAAACTACTCAAACTCTTTTTTGGGTAATACTGTTAGTAAATGGGAAACATCATGTGAAAAATTAAAAGAACAAAAAATAAATGTAACATTTTTAAGAATAGGATTAGTATTGTCATTAAACGGCGGATTGCTTAAACCAATTGCTCTTTCAGTTAAATATTTTTTAGGCACATGGTTTGGTAATGGAGGCAATATATATTCTTGGATTCACATAGACGATTTAGTTGATTCAATTTTATTTCTACTAAACAATAATAAAACCGGTATTTATAATTTAGTTGCTCCAAATCCAATTTCAAGCAAGTTATTTACATTAGAAATTAGTAAAGTTTTAAATAAAAATATATTACTTCCACCAATTCCTTTGTTCTTAATTAAATTAATTACTGGTTCAATGTCAGAACTATTTTTGTTTAGTCAAAACGTTTCCTCTAAAAAAATTATTGAAGAAGGATTTAATTTTCAATATAAATCAATTTCTTCTGCCTTGATTAATTTGTTAAAATAATTTGATGACATTTTGACAAAATATTTAAAATTGGCAGTACTTTTGCACCCTATAAATAAAATTAAAAATGAGTAGTTCAAAAACCAAATCATCTAAAAAACCAACTCTAAAATCTCAAATAGAAACACTTGAAGTTTCTGTAAAAGATGAAAAAGATAAATTTTTGCGTTTATTTGCTGAATTTGAGAATTATAAAAAAAGAACATCCAAAGAACGTTTAGATTTATATAAAACAGCTTCACAAGAATTAATGACCGCTCTTCTTCCAATTGTTGACGATTTAAATCGAGCTTCCAAAGAGTTTGAAAAATCGAAAGAAAAAAGTTTAATTGAAGGGATGTCATTGATCAATAATAAATTTTTTGATGTTCTAAAATCTCAAGGATTAATTTTAATAGACGTAAATAATGGAGATGATTTTGATGCTGAAATACACGAAGCTATTACACAAATTCCAGCAGAAAATGATAAAATGAGAGGCAAAATTATTGATGTAATTGAATATGGATACAAACTTGGAGACAAAATTATTAGATACCCTAAAGTTGTAGTTGGAAACTAATTAATTAAATATGAAAGAAGATTATTACGAAATTCTTGGTGTTAGTAAATCAGCCTCTGATAGCGAAATTAAGAAAGCATATAGAAAAAAAGCAATTAAATATCATCCTGATAAAAATCCTGGAGATTCTCAAGCTGAAGAAAATTTTAAAAAGGCAGCTGAAGCTTACGAAGTTTTAGGAAATAAAGACAAAAGATCTAAATACGATCAATTTGGTCATTCTGCTTTTGATGGTACAGGAGGTTTTGGTGGAGCGGGAATGAACATGGATGATATTTTTAGTCAATTTGGTGATATTTTTGGTAGTGCCTTTGGAGGCGGTAGTGGTTTTGGAGGTTTTGGAGGTGGAGGTTCAAGAGTTTCAAAAGGAAGTAATTTAAGAATAAGAGTTCACCTCGAACTTAGTGAAGTTGTTCTAGGAGCTGAAAAAAAGATTAAGGTCAAAAGAAAAATTAAAGCCGACGGGGTTACTTATAAAACTTGTAGCACATGCAACGGTTCAGGTCAAGTAACTAGAATAACAAATACAATTTTGGGTCGAATGCAATCATCTACAACATGTCCAAGTTGCGGTGGCTCTGGACAAGTGGTTTCAAATAGACCTTCAAATGCTGATTCCAATGGTTTAATTTTAAAGGAAGAAACAGTATTAGTTAAAATTCCTGCTGGAGTTGAAGATGGTATGCAATTAAAAGTTTCAGGAAAAGGTAATGATTCAGCCGGTAATGGTATTGCTGGAGATCTAATTGTTTTAATAAGTGAAAAAGAACACGATACTTTGAAAAGAGAAGGTAATAATCTTCATTTTGACTTATATATCAGTATATCAGAAGCTGTTTTAGGAGTCTCAAAAGAAATTGAAACTGTAACAGGAAATGTTAGAATTAAATTAGAGTCTGGTATTCAATCGGGAAAAATATTAAGACTAAGAGGAAAAGGATTGAGTAGTATTAACTCTTATGGTAATGGAGATTTGCTTGTTCATGTTAATGTTTGGACGCCAAAAACTTTAAATAAAGAACAAAGATTATTTTTTAATCAAATGAAAGAAAATGAAAACTTTATTCCATCTCCAGAGAAGGGAGAAAAATCATTTTTTGAAAAAGTTAAGGACATGTTTTCTTAACAATTAAAGCTATTTAACTTTATTTTTTATACTCCCAATTTTATATTCAATTTGATTATATTTAAACAAATGTTTTCTAGTGAATAAGTTTATTGATTTTCTTAATAAAGAATACTTTATAACTGATAGTATAAAATTCTCTATTGTATCAATTCTTTTTGTTACAATGATTTTTCTTTTAACTTATTTTTTATTAAAAGTCGTAAAAAAAATAGCGACAAAGAAACTTGACGAAGAAAGAAAATTAAAATTTAAATCTGTTTTTTCATTTTTAAATTATTTTGTTTATGTAGTTGTAGCTTTAATTACTTTTCAAAATTTTGGAATTGAACTTACTGGAATATTTGCTGCATCAGCTGCGCTTTTTATTGGTATAGGTCTAGCACTTCAAACTTTTTTTCAAGATATAATATCTGGTATTTTAATTTTAGCTGACCAGACTGTTCATGTTGGTGATATTATTGAAATTGATGGAAAAATAGGCAGGGTAGAAAACATAAAAATTAGAACTACAAGAGCAGTTACTTTTGACAATAAAGTTCTAATTATCCCTAATCACAAATATTTAACATCAACATTATTTAATTGGACAGAAAATGGAACCGTTTTAAGAGGTTCTGTTTCAGTTGGAGTTGATTATAACTCAGATGTAGAAAAAGTAAAAGAAATACTTTTAGAAATTGCTGACTCTCATCCACATCTAATGAAAAACCCCACTCCTAATGTTATTTTTAAAAATTTTGGTGACAACTCTTTAGATTTTCAATTAATTTTTACATACAATAACGGTTTTAGAGTAAATCTTATAGAAAGTGATATAAGATTTTTAGTTTATAAAAGGTTTAAAGAAAATAATATTAATATACCATTTCCACAACGAGTTGTTCATTTACAAAAATAAAATATGCCTAAAATATTAATAATTGAAGACGAAGAAACTATAAGAAGAGTTCTTATAAAGGTATTACATCAAGAAGATAAACAATATGAAATTATAGAGGCTGTTGATGGAGTAGATGGAGTTTCTAAAATTAATTCTAATAAATTTGATTTGATCCTATGTGATATAAAAATGCCTAAAAAAGATGGTATTGAGGTGTTACGTCATATTTTGAAAGAATGTCCAAGTACTCCTACCATAATGATATCTGGACATGGTGATCTCGAGACTGCTGTTGAATCAATGAGGTTAGGAGCTTTTGATTACATATCAAAGCCACCAGACCTAAACAGACTATTAAATTCTGTAAGATCAGCTCTTTTAAATAATAATTTTGTAAAAAAAGGTAAGACTAAATCTAAAATTCCAAATGAATATAATATAATTGGTAAGTCAGATCCTATTTTAGAAATTAAAATAATGATTGAAAAGGTTGCATTAACAAATGCAAAAGTTTTAATTCAAGGTCCAAACGGTTCTGGAAAAGAACTAGTTGCTCATCAAATACATATGAACAGTCTACGAAATTCCGCTCCTTTTATTGAAGTTAATTGTGCTGCTATTCCCTCTGAACTTATAGAAAGTGAATTATTTGGACACGTTAAGGGTGCCTTTACATCAGCAGTTAAAGACAAAGCTGGTAAATTTGAAGCTGCCAATGGGGGGACAATATTTCTTGACGAAATTGGAGACATGAGTATGTCAGCTCAATCTAAGGTCTTAAGAGCATTACAAGAACATAAAATTCAACGAGTTGGAAGTGAAAGAGATTTAATTGTTGATGTTAGGGTAATAGCTGCAACTAATAAAAAACTAAAATATGAAATTGAAAACAACAATTTTAGAGAAGATCTTTTTCATCGTTTAGCTGTAATTGAAATAAATGTTCCTTCTTTAAACGATAGAGCTTCTGATATTCCTCTACTAGTTGAACATTTTTTAAAAGATATTTCTAAAGAATCTGGAACAGATATAAAAACAATGGAAAAGGATGCGATTAACAAATTGAAAGAATTTGATTGGTCAGGAAATGTTAGAGAATTAAGAAATGTTGTAGAAAGGTTAATTATTCTTTCTGAAAAAAATAAAATAACTAAAAATGATGTTATTAAATATTCAAATAAATAATTAAATGAAACTTTTTATTTCTATATACCTATTATTATTTTCATTTTTTACTTTTTCTCAAGATGACAAAACTGTAATCAAAAATATTTTCGATACTACAATGACATCTAGTTCTAGTTATGAGCTTTTAGATTTTTTATCAAATGAAATTGGACATAGGTTATCCGGTTCATTAGGAGCAGAAAGAGCAGTTGAGTGGGGTAGAAATGAATTGACCAAAATTGGATTTGATAAAGTTTGGTTACAAGAAGTGATGGTTCCTAAATGGGTGAGAGGTCCAAAAGAATTTGCTCTCATAGAAACCCAACCTGGAATTACATTCAATGTTGATGTTTGTGCATTAGGAGGGTCAGTAGCGACACCCTCGGTAGGGATAAAATCTAATGTAGTTGAAGTTACAAGTTTTGAGGAACTAAAATTATTAGGTAAAAAAGAGATAGATGGTAAAATAGTTTTTTATAATAGACCAATGCAACCAAATCTTGTTAGTACTTTTCAAGCCTATGGTGAAGCTGTTGATCAAAGAGTAAATGGTGCTTTTGAAGCAATTAAATATGGAGCTATTGGAGTGATTGTTAGATCCATGAGTTTAAGATTAGATGACATTCCACATACCGGTACAATGAGCTATGGAAACCTACCTTCAAGTAAACGTATCCCTGCAGCTGCAATAAGTACAAATGCTGCTGAAAAATTAAGTAAATTGTTAAAAATCAATCCAAACCTAAAGTTTCTTTTAAGGCAACAATGCAAAACATATAAAGATGTTAAATCTTATAATGTTATTGCTGAATTAAAGGGGACTGAATTTCCAAACGAAATTATTTTAGTTGGTGGACATTTAGATTCCTGGGATTTAGGAGATGGATCTCACGACGATGGTGCGGGAATTGTACAATCAATGGATATTATAAATATTTTTAAAAAAATTAATTACAAACCTAAAAGAACAATTAGAATTGTTCTTTTCATGAATGAAGAAAATGGTTTAAGAGGAGCGTTAAAATATGCAGAAATATCAAATAAAAATAAGTTAAATCATATTTTTGCTCTCGAATCTGATGCTGGAGGATTTACACCAAGAGGATTTTCTTTTACATCAAATGATGAAAATTTCGAATTAATAAAGTCCTGGAAAAATTTATTTGAACCTTATTTAATTCAATCTTTTGAACGTGGAGGAAGTGGTGCAGATATATCTCCATTAAATAATGACAAAAATGTTTTAGCTGGGCTAAGACCTGATTCACAAAGATATTTTGATTATCATCATACTTCAATTGATACTTTTGATGCCATAAATAAAAGAGAACTAGAATTGGGGGCTTTTTCAATGGCTTCTCTGGTTTATTTGTTTGACAAATACGGAATTATTAAATAATATTATTTGTGGAAACATTAATTGATTTAGATAAGTCGCTTTTTGTTTTTTTGAATACTTTAGGAATTGAATTATTTGATACTTTTTGGATGTTTATCACTAATAAAAAATCATCAATTCCTCTTTATTTATTCTTAATTTATTATATCTATAAAAAACTATCTCATGCTGAATTTCTAAAATATCTAGTTTTAATAAGTATATTAATTGTATTTACTGATCAAACAAGTAATTTGTTTAAAGATTACTTTGAAAGATTTAGACCTTGTCATGATGAAACAATAAATGATCAAATTAGGATTGTTAAAGCAAGTTGTGGAGGGTTATATGGGTTTTTTTCCGCTCATGCTGCAAACTCTTTTGCTGTGGCTACTTTTTTCTATTTTTCATTTAAAAGATTTTCATCAAATTTTAAATATCTTTTTTTATGGGCAACTATAGTTTCATACAGTAGAATTTATATTGGAGTCCATTTTCCTGCAGATGTTTTGTTTGGTTCTTTTTTTGGAATTCTGTTGGGTTATTTCTTTTCAATTAGTTCTCTTAAAATAAAAATATAATGTATAGCAGAATACAATCATACAAAACACTTTTTTTAAGAGTTTCATTGGCATATGTTTTCTATTTTTTTGCTAGAGTGTTGTTCTATTTTTATAATAGTAACATGATTATTATTGAAAGCGTTCATGAGTTTTTTTATTTATGTTTTATCGGATTAACATTTGACACTTCTGCAATACTATATGCTAATGTTTTATTTATACTCATATCTTTAATTCCGTTCAAAAATATCAATAGCGACAAGTTTCAAAAAAGAATAATGATATTGTATTTTTCAACTAATTTAATCGCATATTCAACTAATTTTTTTGATTTTATTTATTATAGATTTTCTCAAAGTAGATTAACTACCAGAGTTTTTGATATTCTTGAAAATGAAACAAATAAAATGGCATTAGCGGGATCTTTTATTTATAATTATTGGCATGTTTTTATCTTCTTTTTTCTTTTAGTTTATGTTTGGATTTATCTATACAAAAAAATTAAAATCTCCCATACTAAACCTATTTATGATTTAAAATTTTATATTTTTTCTACTTTGTCATCTCTTTTTATAGTTTTTGTTTGTGTTATTGGTGTTAGGGGAGGAATAGGAAATGCTACGCGGCCTATAAATATGGTTGACGCTCATCGGTTTGTTAAAAAAGGCATTCATGCGGACTTCGTATTAAACTCTCCATTTAGTTTTATTAGAACTTTTAATAAAAACTTTTTTAAGAAAAAAAATTTTATGGATCCTTTAAAAGTAAATGCAGTTTTAAGCCCTATAAAAAAGGTAAATGATAGTGTTTATTCTCAGCCAAATGTGATGATACTTGTTATGGAAAGTTTTGGTCGTGAGTATATTGGTGCCTTTAATAAAAATAGAAATATAAAAGATTATGTAAGTTATACCCCTTTTTTAGATTCTCTTTCTAATAATAGTATGATCTTTACAAATGCTTTTGCTAATGGCCGACAATCAATTGAAGCATTACCATCAATTTTAGCTAGTGTTCCATCATTTAAAATACCCTTTACTTCTTCTCCTTATGCTAACCAAGAGATACAATCTTTAGTTTCAGTTTTTAATGAAAAAGGATATACTACCTCTTTTTTTCATGGTGCTCCTAATGGTTCAATGGGATTTTTAGGATTGTCTAATATTTTAAAGTTTGATAATTATTTTGGAAAAAATGAATTTAATGATAATTCTTTATATGATGGTTTTTGGGGAATTTGGGATGAACCATTTTTACAATTTGTGAATAATACAACTAGTAAACTTAAAGAACCTTTCTTTTCCACTTTTTTTAGTTTATCATCACATGAGCCATTTTATGTCCCTGAAAAATATGAAGGAGTTTTTCCAATGGGTGACGTTCAAATGCATCAAGTAATTGGTTATTCAGATAATGCATTAAGAAAGTTTTTTGAATCAGCTAAAACAGAACCTTGGTTTGATAATACTATATTTATAATTACAGCTGATCACACTAATCAGTTTTGGTATCCTTATTACTCTGCCCCAGTTAATAGGTTTTCTATTCCTGTATTATTTTATCATCCTAACAATTCATTTATGGGAGAAAATGATGTTTTAATGCAACAGATGGATATATTTCCATCAATAGTTGATTTGATAGGTTACGATAAACCTTTGAATTCTTGGGGAAGAAGTGTGTTTTCAGATTTAGGTCAACCATTTTCGATTAATTACTCTGGCACTGTATATCATTTTTCAATGGATAATTATACTTTGGTATTTGATGGTAATGAAGTTATAGGGGTATATGATATTAATGATTATTGGCTGGAAAATAATATAATAAATAATAAAACTATCGATTTCTCAAATGAGGAAACATATTTAAAAGCTTTCATTCAGGATTATATGGATCGAATAATTGATAAAAAACTTAATTATTTCAATAGTTCTGAATAATCAATTTTAAATTTATTTATTCTTGGTGCTGAAACATTTAATATGTAAGGATTATAGGGGTTTTTTTTCTTGTAATCTTGATGATATTCTTCAGCTAAATAAAATGCTTTAAATTTTAAAACTTCAGTAGTTATCTTATAATAAGTCTTATTAAATAATAACTCCGTTATGGAATTTTCAATTATTTCTTTTTCTATCGAATTTTCATAAAATGCAATAGATCTATATTGAGTGCCTCGATCGGGTCCTTGTTTATTTAAAGTGGTAGGATCATGAGAACCAAAGAAAACGTTAACTAAAGTTTTAAATGTTATTTCACTAGGGTTATAGATAACTTCTATGGCTTCAGCATGACCAGTTCTTCCAGACATTACTTGTCTATATGTAGGATCAGTGGTTTTTCCACCAGAATATCCAGAATTAACTTCTTTAACTCCCTTTAAATTTTCATAAATACTTTCAACACACCAAAAACAACCAGAAGCAAAGTATGCTTTTTTATATTTTTGATTAGTATCATTAAACCAAATATTAAATATTAGCAAAAGAGTTATAAAAGTAAATTTGTGCATACTATATGTTTTTGAACATTTGAGTAATAAAACTTTCCCAAGTTAACTCTTTCTTGATCTTAATTATATTGTTTATCATATTCTTTTTATCACTTTTTAAAGCATAATTAATTTTAGAAGCTAGTTCATCATAATTACTATTAAATAAATACCCTGTAATATTATCATTTATAACTTCATTAAGTCCATCTATATTTGATGATACTGTTGGTACTTCAAATTGAAGTGAAAGCGATGTAATTCCACTTTGTGAGGCTTTTTTATATGGGATTATAACCAGTTCAGATGAACTAAACCAATATTTTATTTTATCATCATCAATAAATGTATTTTTAATTATAACATTTTTTGAAATATTCAATTTCTCAATTAATTGATTATATTTTTTCATGGATATATAATTTTCACCAACAATCAATAGTTTTAAATTTGGATTAAGTTTTAAAACTTTTGGCATACTTTTAATAAGAGTTTCTAGGCCCTTGTATTCTCTTATTAAACCAAAAAACAATATATATTCATGTTCAGTATTTAAATGAAGTGTTTTTTTTGAAATAATTTTGTCTTCTTTAAAACCAAATTTTTTTGGAAGAGGATGAAATAGTTTAACTCCCTTGTTTTCTCTCGAAATCTCTTGAATTTGATTTAATACATTTTTTGAAAGTGTAAAGTATTTATCAAGTTTACTTAGGTATAATTTTAATAGATATTTTTCTATTGGTCTTTTTTCATGCGAAATAACATTATGAATAATGCCAATTTTTTTTATTTTATTATTAACAAAATTGTTTATTAAAGTATATGAAGGAGTAAGTAATCCAGTCCAATACGTAGAAATTATTAAATCAGGTTTTATTTCTTTTATTATTTTTAATACTCTAAACCAATTAAATGGATTTATAGTATTTAAAACTCTATGAGATTTTAAATTTGTATTAATATTTTTTTTTTGAAATTGTGTTTTTCCAGGAAATAATAATTTTGGGTATAATAATTTAAAATTTATTATTTCTACATTATGCCCATGATTTATTAATGATTCACATAGTTCTTTATTTGTATCAGAAATACCACCTCTATATGGATAAAATGGTCCTATTACAACTATGTTCATATTTTTTAATTATTCATTAAAAATTATCCATTCACCTTTTTTTATGAAATTTTCAGCTAACTTATATTTAAGAGTTTTGGTTTCACCAGTTGTAACATTTTTTATATTAACTTTTTCATT
>PADT01000072.1 GCA_002700465.1 Flavobacteriaceae bacterium
AACCTAAGGAAAGTCCCCACATTAATTTTGCGAAAACCCTTAAAAACTCTCAAAAACCTATATATAGACTGATTAATATATATATTGATCATATATCCTTTACTAAGTCCCCTAAACAGAGTCCCATTAGTCCCTTAGTCCACCCTAAAGGGTGGACATAAGTGGACTAACTTTGGCATTCTTAAAAACCCTTATAGCTATTGGACTAAACAAGAAACCTAGGTAAACATTTGTGTAAGTTAGTCCAGGTGCCTTTGGACTAACTTTTAGTCCAAACCTGTTGGACTAAAATTACAGGTGTTGTAGTATAACAATACGAATATGGAGGAATATGATTGTACCAGAGAGACTAAAGCTTTTATTAAAGCATCATCGAGGGGCAGATAACTATCGAAAGTTAAAAGTCCTGAAAGGCGAAGACGTTACCCAACTAAAACCACCTGAATGGCTTATTGAGGATTTTATTATGGAAGAGGGCTTTACGGTGTTGCACTCTGACGCAGGTGTAGGAAAAACATTTTTAGCGTTAGACTGGGCTAATACCATAGCTAATGGTTGGACATGGTTTGGTAAGAAGACACAGAAGACAACAGTTTTGTATGTACTAGCCGAAGGAGTTGGGTACTTAGGTGCTCGTGTAACCGCTTGGAAGAATAGGAGAAATGCCTCCATATTTCCCCCTGTCTTCTATTACACGAGCGCAGTACCCTTATTTGCTCCACCAGGAAAACTTCCCACAACTGAGCAACTAGACTTTTTAGACCTAGTTGAATCTGTGGACCCAGGACTTATAGTTTTTGATACGTTGCAGAGATGTACCGTTGGTGCTAATGAAAACCTGCAACAAGATATGGGGCAAGTGGTAGCTATGATAGATACACTAAGGCAAAACTTTAACGCAGCTATCTTGGCAGTACACCACGACACGAAATCTGGAGAGAGCATGAGAGGATCTTCTGTTATACGAGCATCAGCAGATACAACAATTCACTTAACTGCACGTGGACAAGACTCTGGCTTTATTGAGATGGAATGTACTAAACAAAAAGACGCTGAACCATTTAAGCCATGGTCTCTTATGTTGACTGCTGACAAAGAGAGTGGCTCCGCAGGATTGACTGCTTATCAAGAAGGTGTGAAAGCAAGAGATTACTCATTACTAAAAGCTTTAGGTGACATTACAACACACAGAGGAGAGAAGTTCTTTAATAAAGCTTGGAGAGAAGCTGCAAATATGGACGGAGGTCGTTTTGAGCGTCCAAAGGCTCAGCTTATCAGAGAAGAGCTTGTAGAGCAAACTGGTGAGGGAAGATCTAAGCAATATAGTGTAACTAAGGAAGGTTGGGATATAATAGAGAGTGAAACTTCTAGACCTGTCCCTAGAGTTGAACAGGTACAGGAGTCTCTGTTAGAGGAGGACGAATGAAGTGCCGAAGTTGTGGTGTAAAACAGGTTAATGTATTTGGCTTACCTTCAGATATTAAAGATGGTATGTGTAGGTCTTGTCGAGATATACTGTCTAATACCTGGCGTAAAACTAAAACTTAGTGTTATAGTAATTTTATGACCGAAGAAATTAAAGCAGGAAGACCTAAAAGGTCTGATGCAGATTTGTTGTCCGATAGGGCAAAAGTTAAAGCACAAATTTTTGGAGCAAACAATGAAGTTTTTCAATTCGATAAAGATGCCGAAGTATATTTACCTCCACCGCCAGCAAAAAAGGGTACAAGTCTTTGGAAAGCATGGGCTATGGAGTCTTTCTTGGAATGTATTAGGTACGGACTCACTTACACGGAAGCTTGTAAGCGTGTCGGTGTTACAAGGAAATGGTGGGAAGAAAACTCAATCCGACATAAAGACTGGGCTGCTGAAGCACGACAAATTAGATCTGGTGATGCGGTTAAGGATTCCTACCCTGATTTATCGAATATGTCCTTCTCTGAATTTTGCAAATTATATTTTAACGTTGAGTTTGCTCCGCATCAATTTGAAATAGAAAAGAATTTAGCTGACCCTACGGGAAGATTAGTTTTAGTTTTAGGGCACCCTGAATCTGGTAAGTCAACGTTATCAGCTTTGTGGTATCCAGTATACAAAATGTGCCAAAACCCAGACATTAGAATCGCCCTGGTTACTAAGTCTGGGGAAAAGGCACAGGACTTGTTAGGTAGAATTAAAAGATATTTAACTGATCCGCATCTTTATAAAGACTGCGAAAGAAATCTTATAGAAGATTTTAACGGATTTAAGTCACAAAAATCTGACGGTTTTGGCTGGTCTAAAGACCAGATAACCATACGACAAAGAGAGTCTGGAGAGAGAGATCCTACCGTACAAGCTTTGTCTGTAGGTAAACAGATATACGGATCACGACTTGACTTGCTTATTCTTGATGATGCTTTGACGTTAGAGAATCAGCAGACTGATGTTCGGCGTAGAAGAATTGACGAATGGTTTACTCAGGAGGCAAGGTCAAGGGCTCAAAGAGGACAGACTCTAGTTAACGGTACAAGAATTCACCCACTAGATAATTATGGACAATGGAAAGAGTCCTGGAAAGAACATAGAATATTTAAACATGTATCTATACCCGCAATTTTAAATGAACATACTGAAGAAGAAAAACCTAACTGGAGTGAGTATTGGTCTTTAGACGGTAAGTGGGAACATGACGAAACAATTGATACAGAAATTTTTATACCTGGACTAAGGGACATACGAGATGAAATATCTTCCAGAGATCCTCTCAGATGGAAGCTTGTGTACCAACAAGAAGATGTTCAAAACGAAGAAGGCATATTTAAACAAGAGCTTATAGACAACGCTTTAGAGTTAGGTGCTGCTCGAAGTATTGGTCAAGTGTATCCTGACGAAATTTTAATACTTGGTATTGATCCAGCAACGACTGGTAGAGCTGCTTCAATTTTGCTTGCGTACAATCCTCAGACAGGCGTGAGGACTGTTGTCGACATTTTTGTAGGATTTAGATTAGGTGCTACTGGTGTAAGAAATAAATTAATGTACGAGTTCTGGGAAAAGTATAAAGACCATAGAGTTGCTTATACGGTTATAGAAACAAACTTTGCTCCTACTATTCTAGGAGATGATACTGTGAAACAACGTGCTGAATGGGCAGGCACTAGAATGATAGAACATAAAACAACTGGTGCTGGTAAAAAACGAGGATCTAAATGGGACGAAGAGTATGGCGTAGGTGCTATGCAAGCATTATTTTATAGTGGTCTAATAGCGTTTCCTTCAGCTACCGTACAAGATAAAACAAAGCTTGAACCATTGATAGATGATATGCTAGTATTTCCTTGGGCGAAACAACAGGACGCTTTGATCGCTTTGTGGATTGCAAACGGAGAATGCAAGAATTCTACATTTTTTAGTGTAGATTTAACAAAAGTCGTGTCAAGAAGAAATATTCCGCCTATTATAAGAGATAGAATGTTTACAAGGAATAAATGAGCAACTTAAATTTTGGAACACCTTTAGAGAACGCTAGTTCAGCAGGTAGAAACTTATCTCCATCACAACAGTATTGGGATAGGAGAAATCAATTAATAGAAACACATGCTGAATGGAAAGAGCGAGTAAAGGAAATAACGACTGTCGTTAATGGAGAGTGGCACATGCTTTGGGCTAACTTAACTGCTACTGCAGAAGCTCCCTCAGTTGCAAATATTATAGAAATGGGTATACATCATTGGTCTGCTATTGGTGGTGCCGTTATTCCATCAGTTAGAATCCCTGTACCAGTTAATAAAGATTTAAAAGGTGGCGAAAGAGCTGCAAGGAAAAGAGAGCGTAGAACACAAGAACTATGGTCAAGTTCTAACATTAATGAGCTTATGGCTCAATGGTGGGGCGATTACGCAGGAGCTGGAGCTGCATATTGTGGTGTTTGGGCTGATTTTTCTGAAGAACCTGCTAAAAGAGATCCTTATCTACAACGATTAGACCCTAGATATTGCTATCCAATTAAGGATACTAAAGGAAATATCATTGAATTATTGGTAGCTAAAAAAGTATCTACAGACATTATTCTTAAACAATATCCTGCTGCTAGAGGAGTCTTAGATCCTAAGATTACAGAAGTAGAGGAATGGTTTTGGTTTTTCCCTGACAAATACGTACACATGATTGCTGATGCATCAAGAGAAGGTATGCAAAAAAGAACAGGCATTATTCTTACGGAAGAAGAAAATAAGCTTGGTAAAGTACCTGTTGTTGAAGTATCAGTTCCATCTTTTGACGGACAATGCAGAGGAATATTCGATCAGACGAGACACATACTACGAACAATGCACAGGTTAATGACTCTTACAATCACAAGTTCTGAAGAAGAAGTCTATCCACCTGTGTTCGAGTATGATGTTATGAATCCAGATGACTTCGGTCCTGGTGCAATAATACACGGAAGAAGTCCTGAAGCTCGTATGGAGAGAATGCAAGCTCGTAGTCACTTTGACGCAAAAGATTTAATTGGACGACTTGCTTCTGAAGCACGTTCTCAAGCATCTTTCCCTGGTCAACTTAGTGGTGATCCAGGTGCAAGTATTGTTTCTGCTCGTGGTATTGAAGCATCTATGGGACAAATTGATGCACGACTTGCTTTAGCACATAAACAGTTTGAGTCGTTCTTAGAAAAAGCTACGCAAATACTGTTAGCTTTTGATGAGCATTACTGTGATGGAGAAAAGACTATTCACGGAGACGCAGCTGACAGAAAGAAACCAGAAATTTTTATACCGTCAAGAGATATTGCAGGTCATTATGACAACAATGTCAGGTACGGTATTGGTGCTGGAACAGATCCATCTAACAGAGAGATGCGACTTGCTATGAATCTTAATCAAAATTTAATATCTAGAGAGACTGCAAGAGATGAAATGGATTTCTTAGAAGACCCTTCTAGGGAAGAAGTAAGGATTGTGAGACAGAGAGTAACAGATTCTCTGATGGAAGGTATTTATCAACAAGCTGCTCAAGGTAATGTACAGATTGCAGCTCAACTGTTGCAAAACATGGGCAAAGAAAATGTAGATTTAAATGAAGTAGTAAATAAATTGTTAGAAGATTTGCAACCTGAAGAACAAGCTTTACCGCAAGGTGCAGCTCCTGGTGGTCCGCCGCAAGGTGGTTTACCGCAAGGTGGACAATTACCACCTGAAGCTGCTAGTTTGCCTTCTTTAGGAGCATTAGGTATAGGAGGTTAATATGTCGGAAGGACCGTCACAGATTACTGACTTAGGTGGTTTACCTTCTGGTGGTAAACAAGAAATAGAAAATATGGCATCTAATGCTGGTATGTCTTTAGGAGTACAAGGAGATAATCCATTACCTGGTGCTGGAGCTCAAAGAATAGCTCCGCAAGCTCCTGGAAGTTTAAGCTTAGGTGGCATTGGAGACTTTGTAGCTAACTCTCCTAATCAAGGTGGATTAGCTAGTGATGGTTTACCATTTGGTCAAGGTATGGGAGTTCAAGCTCCTCCTATAACAGAACTAGAACAACAACGAGCAACTGCAGTAGATAACGCTATGGATTTGTTTGCAAATACAAAAATTCCAGCAGTTAAAGCTGCCGCAGCCCAAGTAATTAGAGGAGCAGTTATTTCTCAGTTGCAGGGCGATGATGAGTGATAAACCTTTAGAAGATAGATTAGAAGAAGAATCTAAATATTCATTAGAAGATCAAGAATATGATGGTGCTTTAAGTTATCATTTACCGTCTAAAAAAGACTTAACAAATTATTATCCTCCTTCTACAGGAAACGTGCAAGGCATGGAAAAAGCTATTTTACATACTGTGGGAGAAGTGCCTTCAAATTGGGTTATGAGTTTGACTCCAGAAGAACAAAAAGAGTTGAGTGACCTTAGTCCAGAAATGATAGAACATCTTCCAAGAGTATATGACTATTACGAAACTGGTACAAGTGTTACAAAAGATCTAGAAGATACCGCTAAAAGACAAATTCAATGGAAAGAACTTGCTAGTAAATTTGGAGCAGGTCTTGCAGCAGGAACTTCTGGAATGGCTGGAACTTCTCCTGTAACGGAAGCCTTTGATGTTGAAAAAGAATACCAAAATTCTTTAGATGAAGTTCGTCAGCAAAAATTAGGAGAAGCTTTGTCGTTGTTTGAAACGCAAGATAAGTCAGATGAGCTAGTTGTGAACGATAAAATACCTAACAATGTTCAAGAAGGCATGATGGGCAAGTTGTGGAATAAAATAAAAGATGCAACAAGTAATGCTTATAAGTCTGGAATATTTTTAGGAAATGCAACTTTCTTTCCTGGAAAAACTAAAGATACAGAAGTACCAGAAGAATTGACTATGTCAAATCCTTTGACTATAGCTGTAATGACAGGAAAATTTTTAAGTTATGCTGCAACTGCAGCTCTTGGTCAAGATGATACAAATAAAAGAAATTCAGGATATGAAGAAAATTTAATTTCAGATGTTCAGAGACAAAGAGATCAATCTATTAGAAATTTTCAAGCAGTTACTCAAGACCAGACTTGGGAGTCTTTAAGTCAAAACGATCCAATATTTGCTCAGCAAATTCTGGATATGCCTTTTGTGCAAGGAGATGAAGCTAAAGCTAAAGCAATAGTAACTGTAATGATAGAAGCGAACAATCCTCAGTTGATGGATGCTAACAACGAATTTGTAGAAGCTATTCATCAAGCAACTGCAGAACAAATTAAAAAAATTGCTTCTGGCGAAGATACTGTTGGAGAGTTGGTAGTTAATGCTTTGGGTGCTTATTCTAAATATTTTGTAGGAAGTATATCTACAGGAGCTTTTTTACTTGCCACAGAAGAAGGAAGAAGAATGAAAAATGAGTTTGGTCTTAAAGAAAGTATCAAAAAAATGGATTATAAACCTTCAGAAGCTCTTGGTATAAATGGAACTTTTTCAGGTTCTATGATGGATATAGGATCCTCTTTTGCATTTGATCCAACAATATGGTTGTTTACACCAGCAACTGGTGTTAGAGCTGGAGCAGTAAAACAATTTGCTCATGCAAAATATATAAAAGGGTTTATGAATAAAGGGTTAGGTAAAGCATTTGCTGATGACCTTTATAAAATTTTAAAAGAAGGAACATATTTACAAAAAAAAGAATTGCTTAAAAACTTTTCAGACGCTAATCAAGGTAGATTAAAAAACATTGTTAAAGACGATATTGCTAGAGGAACTTCTGAAGTCACAAGCGAAAGATTTTATAAAGTTTATACAGATACTTTATTGCAAGGAGACAATCCTTACATATTTCATAAAACTTATTGGAATAGATTTAAAGCACAAAGAAATGTAAAGATAATAGGAAAAGCTCTTAATGGTGATGGAAAAGCTTTAAAAGCTTTTGACAAATTATTAACAACTAAAAATATTTCAACCAAAGTTAATCTTGCTGGTCCTAATGCAAGAAGAAGTGTTATGGAAGCTATTGAAAACATGATTCATGGTACTAAGTTGCCTGAAGGAGAAATTAATAATTTACTGCAAACACTAGATGATTCATTAGAAGAATTGTTTGAAGCTACTTTAAATAGTGGAACTAATTTTAATGGAAGCGCTTTAGCTGCACTTAGGTTACAAATAATTAATCAATCTGATTTAATAAACTTTTTTGAAATGGGAGCTTTAGGAAAAAATTCAAGAAATGTTGTAAAGCATTTAGGAGATGACACTACTGTGTCTGGTCAATCTATTAGAAATTTAGATTTAGATGAGATAGCTGATGTCAGACAAGGTGCTGATATGCCTACATTTGAACATGGTACAGTTAAGAAACTTTTAACAAAAGCTAAAAACAAATTACAAACTTTAAAAGCTGAAGGCGCTGCAGAAGATATTATTTTAGGTCAACAAGCATATATCTCTAAATTACAGAAGAATCAATCAGCGGGTATTGTGAGACCTCGTAAGGGACAGAAACAAGGAGAAATCGTAGATTACGATACATTTGATATAGAGCAATTATTTAATGATGAAAGTTTTATGGGTAATCCTCAAGGTAGAGCGCAAATGCAAAGATTGTTAGATGATGCTAACGAATTAGCAGGTTTAGTACCAGGATCAAAAGAATCTGTAAATGCTTCAAAAAATTTTACTAAATTTTTAGATGATTTTAATTCTAAACTTAACGAAATAGCTGAACAAGCTGGAAAAGGTGTAAATTATAAAAAAATTGATTTATTAATTAAAAAAGAACATAGAAAGCTTTTAAATAAATTAGACAAACAAATGAGAGCTTACGATGAATTGTTAAATACTTCTATTAGATCTCAACAACAAAAAGTTATGCAAAAAGCTTTAGACACTCTTGTGTATAAATTAGGTTGGCATAAATTTGAAAATTTACAAGGCGGTTGGTTTACTTTGTCTAAAGTTGGAGATAATTTATATGATCAAGCATCAAAAATAAAATTTAAAGGACAGAAGTTAGAAAACAACGCAGAAGGAAAACGTATAGCGCAAGCCGAAGCTAAAGGTAAAGATGTCTTCTACATAGAAAACCCAATAAAAATTATAAAAAACAAAGCTGGAGAAGTTATTGATATAAACATAAATTGGGTAACTCTTAAAGTTATGATGCAGTACAAAGATGAAGTAGGTGCCGCATCAGCAGTTCTTAGAGGACAAGCAAAATATACGGATAGAGCTCAAGGAACTAAATTTATACTTAATGAAGCAGAAGACGCTTTCTTAGCATCTGGTAGGAAATACGATTCTCGTTTAATATCTGAACTTAAGAAAAATGAAAAATTTAAAAGCACATCTACAGAAACAACAGAAGAACTTATAGAACAATTTATAGGAGACGTTAGAAATACTAGGAGAGCTACTAATCAAGTTGTTGAAGGAGAACTTCCTATAAGCCCCTTAGAATTCTTTGTGATGAATCAAGCCATTGAGGGAGGAAATGTAACTGCTTTAATGAGAAAAATTAATGGTAATAAAATTTATCAAGCAATAGAAAATTTTAACAGAGCTTGGATCTTAGATAAAGTTGCAAAACCAGGTACTGCTTTTGTTGCTGCTTTTGACGAAGTGTTCTTTTACAAATCTATTTATGGTTGGAAAGGTACTAGGAGAGATTATCTTTTTAATAGAGGCGTTAGGCAAAATTTAAGAGAAATTAGAAAACTTGGTGGAATTGAAGCAGCTATGGAAAATCCAAAATTAGCAAAAGAAATAAATAAATGGGTTAACGATGCTTTAGAAACACAACAACAACTTCCTATAGAAGTTGCACAACGTTATAAAATGGGATTTGATAACAACGCACCTGTAGAATTATTAAAAAATACAGACGCTGGTTTCTTTCAATATGCTACTCAACACATTGATTCTTTGTTAAATGATTATGGATTTCAACAATATGCTCAAGTGTTAGAAAAAGTTAAACAATTAAAAGTTGGAAAAAATTTAACACAAGCTCAATTAGATGACTTGATTAAAAAAGGAACTGATCAAGATTGGGTAAATTGGTTTGGAACTTCTGATGCAGATTACATAAAAGGTTTAAAAATGTTTGGTTATAAGCAAGGTGAAGGTATGGCTACACATTTAGGACTTAATTTACCACCTGTTCCTTATCAACATTATTTAGTCAATGCTGAAGAAGGTTGGAAGTATTATGAGTCAATGAAAGCATGGTATACATTAGGCGTACCAGCAAACAAAGTAGATAGCGTTTGGAATGCGTTTCTTAAAGCTGCAAGAGAACGAGGAACAGGAACTAATTTAAAAGCTTTACCAGATAAAAACGTTATTGGGTACATAAGAGTTCCTGGAGTTAGAAAGCAAAACGGTTTCTTAGCTGATAAAGGACTTGCAAAACTTACTGGTAGAGAGACAGGTGTAATGGAGCAGATGTTTGGTAATCCAGCTTGGAACAGAGCTAACCTAATTGCCAACAAAGCTCATGCAACAAGAAAAGAACAATTAAGAGCTTTGTTTGAATCTCAAGGAAAAAAAATTATTAACAGTCGAGAGATAGGTCAAGATTTATCTGTGCACGCTCAAGCAATAGATCCAAGATATCAATCAGATATTTGGGGTATGTCTTACTTTGACGAAAATTTATTTAAAGCTGGTTATGTAACTGATGATTACATTGAAGCTTTAGCAGCAGATTATGCTACAAACGAAATTGATGACATGATGTTGAAGTTTCATTTAAGTACACCATTAGGAAAAGAGTTTAGATCTATTGCTCCATTCGGTGGTCCTTGGGCTGATTTCTGGGGAAGATACCTTAAAGACTTAGGTAGGCGTTCTCAATTAAGAGGAAATTGGTGGGCTTATACAGATGAGAAAACTGCAAGTAATTTTGTTAAATCTAAAATAAATGACACATTAAATTTTGTGCCAAATCTAAGAAGATATTCTTATATGTCAAGAATAGCAAATGCTGAACTTCAAGGAACTGTTAGCAATCCATTACACAATTTTGGATTTGGTGAAGAAAATATTAATGTTGATTTTTCTCCTTTGACGTTCTTACCTAATGGAAACAACGCTATGTTTGTTATAAATCCAATAGGCGGAATCTTACCTGTTATGTTAATTGGGGCTATGATGAATACTCTTGACGATGACAAAGGTATGGAGTTACAAGATACTGTAGAAGATTTATTTCCTTCTCAATCATTTTTCCCGCCTGAAGAACAATGGAAATATAACACAGGAACTACTTTAAGAAGATTTCTTATGGGAGGCGGCGTTATAGATTCTTCTTTAAGAGCAACAAAATTCGTAGCAGAAGCTCTAGGTATGGGAGAAACTCCTCAATCGATAGAAGATGTTCCGACATCTTTAAAATATGCTAGAACAGAAAATAATTATTTATATGACAATACAAATGTAATTTTAAATATGGAAACTAATTGGGACACTATTGGAGATTTTACTAATTATGTTAACACTACGGCTAAGGCAACAAGAAACAATGCTGGACTATCTATATCTGGTCAAACAGTAATAAGAATGGGTGTACCTGTAAATGTTGCTTTTTCATCAAGATATGTCGATGTAGCAGATAACTGGATTTCTTTTGGTAAAGACGCTGGTGTGTTTGAAGATATTGTGAGACCTGCTTCATTAACAGAATACAGAGCAAATCCTTACAACGAAGACAACAAAATTCAAGTGTTAAATGATATTAGATCATGGTGGTTTGATTTAGGAAATACTACTGAAGGTAGAGCTAAACAACTTTTATTACAAAGACAACATCCAGAAGTAATTTCTTTAACAATTCCTAGTTACATTGTTACTGAATTAGGTGAGAGATTGCTAGTAGATAGAGAAGGCAAACTGTACCAATCAGGAGATGTTTTTAGAACTGGTAGCCAAGACAACTCAAGTCAATATAAAGATTATTTAGCAGAAGGTTTAATTTCAGTTAGATTACCTGATGAAAAAGTAAAACACATAATCCACGAGAATGCTGGTTTTAATGTTAACGCAGTAAGTGTTATTTATGACCGTCTTGCCGAAATCGCAAATGAACAACAACTTGATATAGTAAAAAGACTTGCAGATGTACAAGGTTTTTCTGAAAGTGAATTGTTAGTTGATGCTGATTTAAGAGAAACTTACGGTATAGAGTTTGCTTCAGATGATGTAAAAAATTTAGAAGACATTTCTGAAAAATTATTAAGGTCATACACTCTTGAGCAGCTAGGTCCTGATGTTGTTGGTTTGATACAAGAAGTGACACAAAACTCTGACTTAGAAATTATAAATGGTAGATACAATGTTTATCAATTAATACCGCATTTATATGCTGCACAAAAAGCTGGTAAATTAAATCCTGCATATGTGTTTTCTTCTCAAGACCCTGCTGACCAACAATTTAATAAAGGTATGGCATTGTTGTCAGGTTTAACTAAATCCAAAATGTTTTTTAATGAAGATGCTGATGGTCCTGCTCAATTAAGATTTTTAGAAACATTTGAAAGAAAAATGTTTGCACTTAAAGAAGAGTGGGAAAGTAACGATGGTCAGATAGCTAACAATGAGGATTTACAAAATATCGTAGATGATGTTTTTGAAACATTTACAATATTTAACCACATTATGGGAGACATTTATTCTTTTGACGGATCAAACGTATTAAGCGGAGAACAATGGTGGAATTTTTATGTCAAGCCAAATTTCAAAGCTTTGTCTTTAGATTGGAAACAACCTGTCCCAGCTGAAGGTACTGTGAGCAACGCAACCTTTAATGTCACTTTGAGTGACCAAGACCAAATAGCAGAGTTTCAAACAATTACTTCTAAGAGACCATTTAGAGCTATAAAGATAAATGCAAACGGCAGTAATGTTCCTGACGGTGACACAATAAATACAATGTACTCAAATATGGATGTAGATGCAGTTCGTGTTATAGGAATTATGGCTTATGAAATGGGACTAGATCCAACAGAATATCCAGAAGAAAGTGAAATAGCTATTACTCAAAAAGCATTCTTACAACAACTTGTAGATACCTATGAAGGTAGATTGTATTATGTTACTGATACTAGATTTGGTAACGATAATAGAAAAGATCCTTATGGTAGAGCTTTAGGTTGGTTGTATGTAGAAAATGGATTAGATGGAGATTTAGCAGATGGTACAGGAGAATACGTATTTTTCTCAGACCACTTTAGTCCAGCTGATAACTACTATAATATAAATAGTGATGAGCCTTCTATATCTGGCGATTACTCAACAGACAAAGACAACATTAAATGGGATTTAAGGAAATTTACTGATATGATAGAGGTTGAAAATGAGTAATACAAGAATAAACCCATATGAAGCATATCCTGAAACAATAATAGATGCTGATGCTATTGCTGGGTACGCTTATAAACATTTAAATCAATATTTTAAAACTAAAGTAAATGGAGAGAACTTTCTGCCTATTTTGTTTTCTGTGATACAACATGAATCTGCTGGATTTAATAAATATGTAAAAGCTGCAGGAAACGAAACTTCTTATGGTTTATTCCAAATTAATTGGCATGCTCATCACAAAGATATTCATGCAAACTTTTCTCAATTTCAAGATGCAGGTGTTCGTGCAGTAGATGTTATAGATATGACAGACGAAGAATACAAAAAATTTGTAGATATTATTGCAGATTTAGATTTTCAATTTTCTTATGCAAAAGTATTAATGGACAGAAAATCTGCTAAAGGTAGAAATATATTTGAAGATTGGTCTGCTTATACTAATGGATCTTACAACCAATATATGGATTTACACATACCTCCAAGCAACATTTATCTTAATAAAAATGAAAATGAACTATTTGGTTTAGCGAAACAAACTGACACAGGTGGCGGTTCGGCACCTAGTGGAAATCCTAATGATTTAAGTCAATATGACCCAGCTAACTCAAATATGTTTACAGGAGAGCCAACTGCACCAGAGGAACAATGGAAGCAAATTAAAAAATATTATGGTAAAGATTTTTATGATTAT
>PADT01000030.1 GCA_002700465.1 Flavobacteriaceae bacterium
AGTTATTGTTGTTTTAGGGATAATGTGGATTCCAATAATGGAAAAAATTGGAGGAGGAGTTATGTATCAATATTTACAAAATGTACAATCCTATATTGCACCCCCAGTTACAGCCGTATTTTTATTAGGAATTACATGGAAAAGAGTTAACTCTGATGCAGCAATTACTACACTATTTATGGGTTTATTTTTATTAATATTAAGATTAGGCTCAGAAATTTATTATCAACCGCAGATTTCATCTGGTGAGATTGTTTCTGGTTTCTTATTTGAATTTGCAACAATAAATTTTGCTCATATGGCTATTATTTTATTTGTATTTTCTGTTGTATTGTGTGTTTCAGTTAGTTTAATAACTGCCGAGCCAGATTATGTTAAAACAAGAGGATTGTCTTTTGGAAATCTTGATTTAAACTCACAAGAATTTAAAGAAAAAACATATTCAACTGTTGATGTTATTTTATCAGTAATTCTTGTGTTAATGGTAATAGGAATTTTAATGTATTTTACGGGTTAAATAAATGTATAATCTTGGCTTAGATATAGGGACTTCATTTATCAAAGCAGCTCTTACAGAGTGTTCGAGTGGAATCGTTGTTAATGTAGTTTCTGAACCATCAAGTGAACAAAAAATAAAAGTGTTTAAAGATGGATGGGCAGAACAGGACCCAGAAATTTGGTGGAAGAACACATGTCAAGCTATAAAAAATCTTATTTCATCAACTAACGTTAATCCTTCACTTATTTCTGGAATTGGAATTTCATACCAAATGCATGGTTTGGTATTACTAGATAATAAGGGGAATTTAATTAGAGATAGTATTATTTGGTGTGATGACAGGGCAGTTAGTATTGGAAAGAAAGCTTTTATTGAACTAGGTAAAGAAAAATGTATTGATACATTATTAAATTCTCCTGCGAATTTTACTGCATCAAAATTAAAATGGGTAAAAAACAATGAAAAAGAACTCTATAAAAGAGTCTACAAGTTTATGCTTCCAGGTGATTATATAGCCTATAAATTTTCAGGAAAAATGACTACTACAAATATGGGTCTATCCGAGCAAATGCTTTGGAATTTTAAAAAAAACAAAATTGCAAACTTTTTATTGAAACATTATGAAATTGATAGTTCTCTGATTCCAGATGTTGTTTCGAATTTTGGATTTCAATGTAAACTAAATAAAAAAGGGTCATCAGAATGTGGTCTTGTAGAAAATATCCCTATTTATTACAGGGCAGGTGATCAACCAAATAATGCACTTTCTTTAAATGTACTAAAACCAGGTGAAGTAGCTGCTACAGCAGGTACATCAGGTGTTGTTTTTGCAGTAACAGACAATAAAAAAACAATTGAAAGTGAAAGGATAAATAATTTTCTTCATGTAAAAATTAAAAATTCATCTTCGCTTGGAAAATTATTATGTATAAACGGAGCTGGGATTCAGTATGCTAAATTAAAAAATGAGCTTAACATCGAATCGTATGACGAAATGAATAAACTATCATTAATGGCCCGGGTTGGATCAGAAGAATTAACTTATTTGCCTTTTGGAAACGGTTCAGAAAGAATGCTTAATAATATGAATGTAGGGTCAAGTATGTTGAACTTTGACAAAGATATTCATACTAATGCACATGTTATTCGTGCAACACTTGAGGGGATTGCTTTTGCTTTTGTTTATGGAATTCAAATTTTAATTAATGATGGTATTAAACCTTCAGTAATTAGAGCAGGAAATGATAATTTATTTAAATCTAAAGTTTTTGGAGAAACTATATCAACTTTAATAAATAATGAAATCGAAATTTATGAAACAACTGGTGCAATTGGCGCTTCAAGAGCTGTAAATCTTCGAAATAAAGATTTTGTTAAATTTGGAAAAAACATAATCGACAATGATTTATTAAAAACATTTACTCCTCAAATAAATTCAAAAGAATACAAGAAAGCTTTTAATTTATGGGTTAAAAAATTAGAATTAACTTTAAAATAAAAATGAAATGGGACTTATAGGAAATGTAGAATATTACAAAGGAATAGGAGATATCAAATTTGAAGGAAAAAATTCAACAAATCCTTTTTCATTCAAGTATTATGATCCAAATAAAATTGTAGCTGGCAAAGCTTTAAAAGATCATTTTAAGTTTGCGATTGCTTATTGGCACTCTTTCTGTGGACAAGGAACTGATCCTTTTGGTTCAGCAACACAAAATTTCTTGTGGGATAAGTCTCAAGACCCTTATCAAGCTGCAAAAGATAAAGCAGATGCTGCATTTGAGTTTATTACCAAAATGGGATTTGACTATTTCTGTTTTCATGATTTTGATTTAATTCAAGAGGGAGTAAGTTTAAAAGAATCTGAAAACAGGCTTTTGTTTATAACTGATTATATAAAAATTAAACAAAAGGAATCTGGTGTTAAGGTGTTGTGGGGAACGGCAAATTGTTTTTCTAATCCTCAATATATGAACGGTGCTGCAACCAACCCAGATTTTGATGTTTTAGCCAGGGCAGGTGGCCAGGTTAAGTTAGCCCTAGACACTACAATAGCTTTAAATGGTGAAAATTATGTTTTTTGGGGAGGAAGAGAAGGATATATGAGTCTTCTAAACACTGACATGAAAAGAGAGTTAGATCATTTAGGTAAATTCTTGTCAATTTCTAGAGATTATGCAAGATCTCAAGGTTTTAAAGGTAATTTTTTTATTGAGCCTAAACCTATGGAACCAACAAAACATCAATATGACTTCGATACTGCAACAGCTATAGGGTTTTTAAAAGAATATGGTTTGGAAAAGGATTTTAAAATTAATATTGAAGTAAATCATGCAACCTTAGCTCAACATACATTTCAACACGAACTTACTGTTGCTGCAAAATCTAATATGTTGGGAAGTATAGATGCAAACAGAGGAGATTATCAAAACGGATGGGATACAGATCAGTTTCCTAACAACTTATATGAAACAACAGAAGCTATGCTTGTATTTTTACAATCAGGAGGTTTACAAGGGGGAGGAGTTAATTTTGATGCAAAAATAAGAAGGAATTCTACAGATATAGATGATATTTTTCATGCACATATTGGAGGAGCAGATAATTTTGCTAGAGCACTTATAACTGCTGATAATATTTTAACTTCATCAAATTATAAGGAACTTTTTAATTTGAGATATAATAGTTTTAATTCTGGAAAAGGAAAAGCATTTGAACAAGGTAAATTAAATCTTAACGATTTATATGAAATAGCTGTAAACACAGGAGAGTTAAATTTAAAGAGTGGCAAACAAGAGATGTTCGAAAATATAATTAATCAATTTATTTAAAAAAATAACCAAATAGAAATATGAAAAAATTAGCATTACACTGGCAGATAATAATAGGTATGGTTTTGGGTGTTTTATTTGGATTACTTTTTCTGAATTTTGAATGGGGTAAAGCTTTTGTTTTAAACTGGATCAAACCATTTGGAACTATTTTTATTAATTCATTAAAGTTAATAGCAGTTCCTTTAATTTTAGCTTCTCTTATTAAAGGTATTTCAGATTTAAAAGATTTATCAAAGTTATCTTCAATGGGAGGTATTACCATTGCAACTTACATATTCACAACAATGATGGCTGTTACTATTGGACTTGTTGCTGTAAATATTATTGAACCTGGAAACTATATTGCCGAAGAAACAAGAGAACAATTAGTTAATGCATATTCATCTAATGCTAATGAAAAAATTGATGTGGCAAATAGTCAAAAGAACTTAGGGCCATTACAACCCTTAGTTGACATGGTTCCTTCAAACTTTTTCAACGCTGCATCTAATAACAGAAATATGTTACAAGTCATATTTTTTGCAATAATTTTTGGAATATCTATGATTCTGATACCTCCTAAAAAATCATTACCAATAAAAAACTTTTTTGATTCTTTAAATGATGTAATTCTTAAAATTATTGACCTTATCATGTTATGTGCTCCTTATGGTGTTTTTGCACTTCTTGCAGCAATTATTGTAGAATCCCCAAGCATGGATCTCTTCAAGGCCTTAGGATTATATTCAATTACAGTATTATTTGGTTTAATCCTTTTAATATGTATTTATTTAATAATAGTAAGGATTTTTATTGGTAAAAGTCCATCATATTTTTTAAATGGTATTTCCCCGGCTCAATTGCTAGCTTTTTCTACAAGTTCAAGTGCAGCTACTTTGCCAGTAACTATGGAAAGAGTTAAAGATCATTTAGATGTTGATGAAGAGGTTAGTAGTTTTGTTCTTCCAATTGGCGCAACAATAAACATGGATGGTAGTGCGCTATACCAAGCAGTAGCTGCTGTTTTTATTGCTCAAGCTTTTGGCTTAGATTTAAGTCTTGCTGCTCAGTTAGGTATTGTCACAACTGCTACATTAGCTTCGATTGGTTCAGCTGCCGTTCCTGGCGCAGGAATGGTAATGCTTATTATTGTTCTTTCTCAGGCAGGAATACCTGAAATTGGTTTAGCTTTGATTTTTGCTGTTGATAGACCTCTTGATATGTGTAGAACCGTTGTAAATGTAACTGGAGATGCGACAGTATCTATGTTTGTAAACAAAATAGTTACTAAAAAAAGAACTTAATTATTTTAAAATATTCTTAACCAAATTTATAATTTTACATAAATTCTCAAGTCATGAAAAAAGTTATTTTATTATCCTTAATATTAATTACATCTTGTGTTAATTCTAATTCAAAAAACACTAATCTTCCAGGAAGACTGGGTGATTCGGAAATGAGTTTAAAAAATGATCCAAGAGCGATTCCAGCAGTAATAAAAGTTATGTCAGAATTTGATATGGATGGTTTAGCACCTGAACCACCAATATCCATTGATGCCACTCAACAGGAAAAAGTCGATTATTTGTCTTCTTTAGAACCTGTTTATGAAGAGGTCTTCAAATCTTGGTATTCTGATCTTACTGAGGTTGAGGGTTTAGAAAGATTTACAAAAATTATTGACGGAATTGATGGTAATCAAATAAAATTATATATACACAAACCAAAAAATCATAATTCTAATACACCTGGAATTCTTCATATACATGGTGGAGGTATGAGTATATTGAAAGCGAGTGGTCCTAATTATATTAGATGGAGAGATGATCTTGCTTCAACAGGTTTAGTAGTTGTTGGAGTTGAGTTTAGAAATGTTGCTGGAGAATTAGGTAGTCACCCTTTTCCAGCTGGTTTGAATGATTGTACTAGTGCCTTACAATGGATGTTTGATAATAAAGAAAAATTAGGTGTTTCTAAGATTATAATTTCTGGTGAATCTGGAGGAGGTAACCTTACTTTGGCAACTACTCTAAAAGCAAAAAAAGATGAAAAGCTTTTTCAAATTGATGGAGTTTATGCTCAATGTCCTTACATTTCTAATGAATACCATAGATCAATTAATAACCTTCCTTCACTTGTAGAAAACAATGGTTATTTTTTAAATGTAAATGATATGGCCGTAATGGCAACAGCATATGATGGTGTTGATAGTAAAAATCCACTTGCATGGCCTTTGTTTGCAACTAATAAAGATTTAACGGGATTACCTCCTCACGTTATTTCTGTTAACGAATTAGACCCTTTAAGAGATGAAGGACTTTTATATTATAAAAAATTACTTATTTCTGGTGTTGATGCATCAAGTATAACAATTAACGGAACTGTTCATGCCGGAGATATGATTTTTATAAATGCAACACCAAAAATTTACAGATCTTCATTGATGCACATTAATAATTTTGCTAATAGCTTATAATTAAATTTAAATATGAATAAAAACGAATTGATTGAGGATTTTCTTAAGAACTTTAAACCTAAGCAAGATCAAAGTTGGAAAAGCTGTTATTTCTTTACACACTATTTAAAAAAGAATCATAAGATTGATGCTGAGTTAATTGAGGGTATGTCTAGAATTAATAAAATTGATTATTGGACTGTTCGTCTGGAGGGGGATGATATAGATATCCATGCGAAAGCTGTTGATATAGAACCTGACTTCATCGATAAACCTGATATGGTTTGGAGCCTTAAACAGTTCGAAAAAGATAATTTTTAAGCAGGTCCTCTGAGGTGAATAATTAAACCATTAAGAAAATTTCGTAACATCTGATCACCACATTCCATGTATTTTGGATGCTTTTCGTTTCTAAATAATGCGTTTATTTCAGATTTTGTTACTCTGAAATCTGCTAGTTTACAAATATTAACTATATCGTCGTCTCTTAATTTATGTGCAACTCTAAGTTTTTTAAAAATATCATTATTGGTTAATCCCATGTCAATTATTTATAAAAAAACCTCTGAATATTAAGTTCAGAGGTTCTTATGAATTTATTTAAAAATTAATTAGACATTGCTGCATTATAAGCAGTTGGGTCAAAAGCATTATATACTTCAATTACTTTATCATTTTCCCATTTAAACCAACAATATCCTTTCAGCGTTAGAACTTCTTTTGTTTTTTTAGATGTTGCTGTCCATGTATACCAATAGTTTGTAAATATTGCTCCATCATTGTAATACATAGTTGAAACATGGTATTCAGAATGCTTAATGCCATCAAAAAATTCATGTCCTGCAGAAAACGCTTGATTCACTTCATCAAAAGTTACATCAGCATCATTTACATGAAATATTGCATCTTCAGTAAACATTGTTTTCACACTTTCTAAGTTATTGTCTTGATATGCTTTAGTGAATTTAACCATAGCATCAGACTTTTCATCATTTCCAACCATATAACCAGACATTGGGTCATTTTTGTCTGTTTCGTTTTTAGTTGTTGTATCACATGATATTAATAAGACAGATACAAATAAGAATAAAAATATTTTTTTCATTTAATTGATTTAGGATTAATTCAAATATACAAATTCAAAATAATTAATTTTTTCAAGATTTTTTAATTTTCTGACAATTCAAACCATCTATTTGTTTTAAGTTCTAATTCTTGTTCAATATTTTTCAACTGAATGGAGTATTTTTTTACGTCGTCTATGGATAATTTTTGGTTAAAATGATTTTGAATTTCTTCTTTTAAAACTTCAATTTTCTTTATTTCTTTTTCTAATTTTTTAAATTCTTTTTGTTGTAAGTAATTTAAATTTTTTTTATTCGAATGTATATTTTTTTCTTTTAGTTGAGAGCGTTCTGATTTTAATTCACTGTCATTGTTTTTGATTTTAGAATCTTCATAAGCTCTGTAATCAGAGTAATTTCCTGGAAAATTCTCAATATTTCCTGATCCTTTAAAAACAAATAAATGATCTATTATTTTATCCATGAAATACCTGTCGTGAGAAACAACTATTAAGCAACCAGGAAAGTCTAATAAAAAACTTTCAAGTACGTTAAGGGTTATTATATCTAAGTCATTCGTAGGTTCGTCAAGAATTAAAAAATTAGGATTTTGTATTAAAACCGTACATAAATAAAGTCTTTTTCTTTCACCACCACTTAATTTATCAACGAAGTCATATTGTTTTTTTCTATCAAATAAAAATCGTTCTAATAGTTGTTGGGCAGAAATTTTCTTTCCTTTTTTCAGAGGAATATAATCTCCGTATTCTCTTATGACATCAATTACTTTCTGTCCTTCTTTGTAAGGGATTCCACTTTGTGTATAATATCCAAATTTTAATGTTTCACCCCAAATTATTTTTCCTGAATCTAGCTCTTCATTAGATGTTAACATATTTAAAAAAGTAGATTTTCCTGTACCGTTTTTTCCAATTATTCCAATACGTTCATTTCTTTGAAACACATAGTCAAAGCCATTTAAAATAGTTGTGTCTCCAAATGCTTTACTGACTTTATGCATTTCTATCATTTTACTACCCAAGCGTTCCATATTAATTTCTAATTGAACTTTGTGGTCTTCTCTCCTTAAACTAGCCTTTTCCTTAATGATTTTAAAATCTTCTATTCTAGATTTCGATTTTGTTGTTCTTGCTTTTGGTTGCCTTCTCATCCATTCCAGTTCTTTTTTAAAATGTAGTTTAGTTTTATGTGCTTCTACATTTTCTTGAGCAATTCTAGCATCTCTTTTTTCAATGTAATAAGAGTAATTTCCTTTGTAGCTATAAAGTTTACCCTGATCTAGTTCTATGATTTCATTACAAACACGTTCCAAGAAATATCTGTCATGTGTTACCATTAATAAGGTTATTTTTTCTTTAGAAAAATAGCTTTCTAACCATTCAATCATTTCTAGATCTATATGATTTGTAGGTTCATCTAAAATTAATAACTCAGGTTGTTTTAATAAAGCATTACAGAGCGCAATTCTTTTCTTTTGACCTCCAGATAAACTACCTACTTTTGCATTTAAATCGTTGAGTTTTAGTTTAAATAGAATTTTTTTATACTGAGTTTCAAAATCCCAAGCTTGAGCTTGATCCATAGCATCAAATGCTTTTTGATAAGATTCTTGATCTTCAGGATTTTTTAAAGCTTTATCATATTCAGAAATTATACTTAAAATGGGATTATCTGCACGTAATACACTTTCTTTAACTGTAAGTTTCGGATCTAGCAATGGTTCTTGAGATAAATAAGCAACTTTAATTCCTTTTCTAAAAACAACTTGACCTTTGTCTGGTGAATCTTCTCCAGCAATAATATTTAGTATTGATGATTTTCCACAACCATTTTTTGCAATTAATGCAATCTTTTGGCCTTGATTTACTCCAAATGATATTGAATCAAAAATAACCTTCTCACCATATGATTTTGAAATTTCTTCAACTGACAATAAATTCATCAATAATTTTTCTATTTAAAGATCTCAAAAATACATAATCATAAATGAGTATATAATTATTAAATACATAAATTAATAATATTAGTCTAGTATAAAGCTTTGACATGCATGATTTCAAGTTTAAATTCTCCTTGTTGCTTATCAGAAATTTGAAATCCTAATGAAGTTATTTTGTCAATTTCTAATTTTTTTGCGTTTCTAGAATAATAACCCATAAACATTGGATTTAAATCTGAGACTAATATTTCAATATTCATCCAAACTCCAAATTCAGTTTTGAAATCTGTAGAATAATTAGAAGATCTATAGTTTTCTCTTAATCTAAACTTGTATTTTTTTCCATCACCTTTTACTCTAAGTTGAAAAGCTTTAATATCTTTCAATTTTCCACTGTTAAACCTTAATCTACTTGAAGCAAATCCTCCATTGTTTTTTAACGATACATTTCCATAAAACATTAAATTGCTTTCTTTTGTTATATATAAATCAGAATTAGATATTCCTCCCATAACATTATCATTAACTATATTCCAATTGTCAATTCCTATCTCTTCTTTGGGGTTTATTAAATCGATACTTTGACTGTAAACTAAAAACGAAATAAACATTAATATGATTGAATTGTAAATTTTCATGATATTTTTTATAATTAGTAAACAAACACCATACCTAACTAAATAGATGTATAATCTAATCTTTTAATTAGTTCATTAACTTTTATATATTTAAAGATGGGGAATGAAAAAAAACTAAAAAAAAATAGTAAAGTTAACCTTGGGGGATCTTACAAATTCAAGATAGCAGCTAAATATAAAAAACCTAAGACAAGGGGAGATAAAAACTATAATAAAAGGAATAAAAAAAAATAAATATATATTGAAAAAACGTGTATGTATAATTGGAGCGGGCCCATCTGGAATTACTGCAATTAAAAATGTCAGTGAGGCGGGGGTTTCTGTTGTAGCATACGATTTTAACAGCGATGTCGGTGGAAACTGGATTTATAATGAAAATGAAAGTCATTCTAGTGTATTCGAAACCACTCATATAATTAGTTCAAAAACATTGTCAGAATTTGAGGATTTTCCTTTTGATTCTAAAGTTTCAGATTACCCTTCTCATGATGAATTACGATATTATTTTCAATCCTACGCTAAACATTTTAAATTATATCCACTAATAGAATTTAATACATTAGTTAAAAGTTGTATTCGTTTAAAAAATAATAACTGGGAAGTAATGACTGTAAAAAATAGGGTTGAAAAAACTGAAATTTTTACAGATTTGATTGTTTGTAATGGTCATCATTGGGAGCCAAAATTACCCTCTTATAAAGGACGATTTGGTGGTGATTTTTTACATTCTCATCATTATAAAAAATCTGAACCTTTTAAAGGTAAAAAAGTATTAGTTATTGGAGGCGGGAATTCAGCTTGTGATGTTGCTGTTGAGACAAGTAGAGTTAGTGAAAAAACTTCAATTAGTTGGAGAAGAGGATATCGAATAATACCTAAGTTTTTGATGGGTCAACCCTCTGATGTCTTTGCTTCTAAAATGATTTTTCTTCCAATTTTAATAAGAAATTTTTTAGCAGGTATATTAGCTTATATAACTAACGGACCTAATAGTAATTATGGTTTGGCTAATCCTAATCATAAATTTGGAGCTACTCATCCAACTGTAAATAGTGAACTTCTTTACAAAATTAGGCACGGTAAGATAAAACCCAAGGGAGAAATAGAAAGTTTTGAAGGTAAACTAGTTAGATTTAAAGATAAAAGCAAAGAAGAGTTTGATGTTGTAATAGCATGTACAGGTTTTGTATTATCTCATCCTTTTTTTGATAAAAAATTTTTGAATTATAGTAAGGGTCCTGTTCCTCTTTATTTAAAAATGTTTCATCCCAGATATGATAATTTATTTTTTATTGGAATGTTTCAACCTCTAGGTTGTATTTGGCCCGGTTCTGAACAACAAAGTAAGCTAGTTGCAAAAGCTCTCAAGGGAGGATGGAAAAGACCATCAAATATTGACAAATTATGTCAAAGGGAAGTTACACATCCTCACATTAAACAAATAAAAACAAATCGCCATAGAATTACTGTAGATTTTCATCGTTTTATGAAAGATTTGAAAACACAAATCAAATTGAGTAACTAATTGTATAAATAAAATAACATTTTAACCATGAAATATTTTTTACTTCCACTAACTATATTTTTAATCTCTTGTAATATGGATGTTAATGATCAACATTGGCAAAAAGGGAATTTACATACACATTCGTTTTGGAGTGATGGGGATGATTTCCCAGAAATGATAATTGACTGGTATAAGGAAAATGATTACCAATTCATTGCTCTCTCTGATCATAATACAATTGCTAATGATGATGATTATTGGTACAGACTTAAACAGTCAGATTTAAAAAACAAAACTTTTGAAAAATATAAAAAAAGGTTTGGAGATTGGGTTGAATCTAAAAACGATTCTACTGGATTTTACGTAAGATTAAAAACTTTTGATGAATATAAAACTAAACTTGATGATTTAAATTCATTTCTTATCATTAGATCTGAGGAGGTTACGACTGGATTTGAAAATAAACCAGTACATATTAATGTAACTAACATAAAAGAAAAAATCGATCCCTTTAAAGGAAACTCTGTGCTCGATATAATGCAAAAAACTATTGATGCGGTCAATGAACAAAGACAAAAGTTTAATATTCCAATGTTTGCTCATATTAATCATCCAAATTTTGGATATGGAATTAATGTAGAGGATTTAAAAAAATTAAATGGTGAAAGATTTTTTGAAGTATATAATGGACATCCTGCTGTTCATAACGAGGGTGATGATTTACATATTGATCTTGAAACCATGTGGGATTTAATTAATATTTCATATTACGATAATAACAAGCCTTTATTATTAGGTATTGCCACAGATGATAGTCATAATTACCATCAAAGATCTACAAGCCTGAGTAATACAGGAAGAGGTTGGGTTATGGTTAACTCAAAAGAAATTAAAACCCAGAGTTTAATTGAGGCAATGGAATCAGGAAGTTTTTATTCATCATCTGGAATA
>PADT01000031.1 GCA_002700465.1 Flavobacteriaceae bacterium
ATTTTAAATTCTTATTTGTTGTTAAAATATTTATACACGCATTTTGTTCTAATAATTTATTTACTAATTTTTTTCCAATTAACCCGCTAGCTCCAGTAATTAAATATTTCATTCTTAATATCAATAATATTAATCAAAGTTAATTTGTAATTTTGCTAAATACAATTGATTTATATGAAAATTAATAAAATAAAAGTCTCTAAAATTAATCAAATTGATTTCGATAATTTAGATTTTGGATCTGTATTTACCGATCATATGTTTACTTGTGATTATATAAATGGAGAGTGGGTGGATGCGCAAATATGTCCTTACGAACCAATAACTATTAGTCCATCTGCCAGAGTTTTTCATTACGGCCAAGCATGCTTTGAAGGCATGAAAGCATTTAAAGACAATAATAATAAAACATGGCTATTTAGACCAAATGATAATTATGAGCGAATTATAAAATCGTCTGTAAGATTAGCCATGCCTGAATTTCCGAAAAAATTGTTTTTTAAGAGTCTTAATAAATTATTGGAACTCGATAACAATTGGATAAAACCAGGTTTAGGGAATTCCTTATACATTAGGCCGTTTATTTTTGCAAGCGAAGACAGTATCAATGCAACTGAAGCAAATCAATATAAATTTATGATCATATGCGCTCCAGCTAGTTCATATTACTCTGGAGATGTAAGAGTTAAAATTGAGAAGTCTTATAGTAGAGCAGCTAAAGGTGGTGTTGGCTATGCAAAAGCAGCTGGTAATTATGCTGCTCAGTTCTACCCAACGATTTTAGCGAAAAATCAAGGTTATCAACAAATTATTTGGACTGATTCGTCAACTCATGAATATATTGAAGAAGCTGGTACTATGAATTTATTTTTTAGAATTGAAGACAAATTAATAACGGCTCCAACTAACGACAGTATTCTTGACGGAATCACAAGAAAAAGTTTAATTAAAATTGCAAAAGACTTGGGGATTGATATTGAAGTTAGACCTTTAAAAGTTGATGAAATTTTGAAAGCTGCAAAAAATAATAGTTTGAAGGAAATATTTGGAAGCGGAACTGCAGTAGTAGTTTTACCAATATGTGGTTTTGGATATGAAAACGAAAAATTCGAATTACCAAAAATTGAAAACCCTTGGAGTGCTGTATTCAAGAAAAAACTTAATGATATTCAATATAATTTATCCGAAGATCCTTATGGATGGAGGATAAAACCTTAATTTAAAACTTTTGAAATATTAGGTTTAAAATAATTAGGTCCTTTCATGACTTTACCATCTTTCCTGTAAATTGGTTTTCCATTTTCTCCTAATTTACTTAAGTTACTCTTTTGTATTTCATCAAAAACTTCTTCAATTTTATCTTGCATACCGTGTTCTATAATAGTTCCGCATAAAATATACAGCATATCACCTAATGCATCGGCAACTTCAATTAAATCATTGTTTTTTGCAGCATCTAAGTATTCTTTATTCTCTTCATCCATTAAATTAAATCTCAATTCAATTTTATCGGAACCAATATTAGTTGTAGGAGATTCTTTATAATTAAGTTTATAAACTTCATGGAATATTTTAACTGCTTCTAATTGATGTTTCATATTATATTTAATATTATTTTTACTTAAAAATAGTTAAATATGTTCAGCACTGGTCAATTAGTTTTTGCAATTTTATTTTTTATTTCATTTTTGGCAATTGTAACTATTAGCTACAAAAAAGATTTAAAAGGACTTAAGGGCTCATACAGTGGAATCAGATGGGTAATAATAGGATTTATTTGTTTTGTTTCACTATTAGTTATTTTAAAAAAACTTAGTGTGTCATGAAACAATTAGTATTGATTTTTATTGGGGGAGGCTTGGGAAGTGTTGTTAGATACCTTATTTCATATATTTCTGTATTTAGTAATTTTAAATTACCTGTTAACACTTTTTTGTCTAACATTTTAGGGTGTTTAATAGTCGGCTTAATAATGGGGTGGGCTATAAAAAATAATCAAATGAATTCTCCACAAACAATTTTGTTTGCAACAGGATTTTGTGGTGGATTAACTACTTTCTCAACATTCGCTTATGAAAATGTTAATTTAATTAAATCCGGTGACATAAGTACATTCTTAATCTACACTTTAGTTTCAATTGTAATAGGTTTTAGCTCTATTTTAATAGGAATTCAATTAGCAAAATAAGTTTTATCAATTTTAAAATTGATCAATTTGATAATTTAAGGTTACCATAATTATCATATATTAATTTTTAATATTTCGAAATTACGTTATTCGTAAAAATAATAGTATATAGTTTATTTTACATAAGAATTATTAGGTCTTTTGTTAGTTTTGATGAAAATTATTTAACAAAATTTAAAATTAACTTAAAAATTACTATTATGAATTTAAAAAAACAATCATTTAAACTTAGTTCAATCATTCTTGTTGCTATCTGCTTTTTTACATTGAATGAATCTAAAGCACAAGACTTAGGTGCAGATTTGGTAAGCTCATATGTATGGAGAGGAACTCAATTCGGTTCTGGAGCACACATCCAGCCATGGGTATCATTAAGCACAGGAGATTTGGAAGTTGGAGCATGGGGAAGTTTTCCAACAACAGCAGTTGGAGGAGGAAATGAACTAGATTTATATGCAAGTTACTCTTTTGGAAAATTTGGTTTAACTCTAACAAATTACTCATTTCCAGGTGAAGGTGGTGCTTATGCTGATGGAGAAGGACTTTTTGAAGGAGATTATTTAGAAATTTCTGGTTCTGCAGAATTAGGTCCAATCAATCTTTTAGTAGGTTACTTTACAGAAGTTGAAGCTTTATATATTGAAGCTGCTTTTTCAGCAGGCCCTGTAGATGTAGCAATTGGATATGGAGATGATTCTAAAGACGCTTGGTACGTTAACGGAGGAAGTGGATTATGCAACATTTCTCTGGGTGGTTCTAAAGACGTTAAAATAACAGAAGATTATACGTTACCACTATTTGGATCGTTCGTTTATAATCCAGATTCTGAAGCTGCATTTTTAGTATTTGGAGCAAGTTTCTAATTAATATAAAACTAAATCAATATGAAAAAAATAGAAGCAATTATTAGAAAATCAAATTTTTCTAAAGTCAAACAAGCTTTACACTCAGTAGAAGTTAATTTCTTCACTTACTGGGATGTAACCGGTGTCGGAAATGAAAAAGAAGGACATGTTTATAGAGGAGTTACTTACAGTACTGCAGATATTCAAAGACGGTACTTATCAATTGTAGTCTCTGACGAATTTGTTGAAAGAACAATTAATGCAATTCTTGAGTCAGCCTATACAGGTGAAGTAGGAGATGGAAAAATCTTTGTTTTTCCATCTGAAGAAGCCTACAGAATTAGAACAAAAGAAACTGGTAAAACATCATTAAACTAAAATTATTATGGAACTATTAACATCAAATAACGTATGGATGATGATCTGTACAGCACTAGTATTTTTTATGCATTTAGGATTTTCATTTCTAGAAATTGGACTTACTAGACAAAAAAATACAATTAATATATTATTTAAAAATTTCTTTGTTATAACAATGGGACTACTAGTTTATTGTGGTTTTGGATTTAACTTAATGTATCCTGGTGAATTTGGAATTATTGAAGGAGTTTTAGGATTTGCAGGATTTGGATTGGATCCTGGAATTGATTATGATCAATTAACTTACGCAGGAGGTGGATATACATATTGGACAGATTTCCTTTTTCAAGGAATGTTTGCTGCAACAGCAGCAACTATTATTTCTGGAGCTGTTGCTGAAAGAATTAAAATTGGTTCTTTTATGCTCTTAGCTTTCCTTTATGTTTCAATCATATACCCAATTGTTGGTTCTTGGCAATGGGGAGGAGGTTTTTTTAGCACATTTATTTCTGAAGACTTAGGTTTTTATGACTTTGCAGGTTCTACATTAGTTCATTCTGTTGGAGGATGGGGAGCTTTAGTTGTAATTTACTTTTTAGGTGCAAGAAAAGGAAAATTTGATTCTGATGGAAAACCACTTGCAATACCAGGCTCAAACTTACCTTTATCGGCAGCTGGAGTTTTAATTTTATGGTTAGGATGGTTTGGTTTTAATGGTGGTTCTGTATTATCTGCAGATCCAGCTCTTACATCATTAACATTAGTTACAACTTGTTTAGCCGCAGCTGCAGGTGGAATTGGTGCTGCTGTTTTATCAGGAATTTTATATAAGAATTTAGACTTAACTATGTTTATGAACGGAGTTCTTGGAGGTCTTGTTGGAATTACAGCTGGAGCAGATCAAATGCTTCCACATACTGCAATATTAATTGGTTTAATAGCAGGTGGAATTGTTGTTCTTTCTGTTGCATTATTAGATAAATGTAAACTAGATGATCCGGTTGGAGCAATTCCGGTACACTTATTTTGTGGTATCTGGGGAACGTTAGCAGTTGGATTATTTGGTGAATTAGCTGGATTCGATCAGTTCATGGTTCAATTAGCATGTGTAGGTATCACTGCTGTTTTCTGTGTGATAGGTGGAACAATTATTACTTTAATTGTAAAATCAATAGCAGGTTTAAGAGTAGACGAAAAAGAGGAAGAAGATGGTTTAGACATAGCAGAGCATGGAACCAGAGCTTATGGAGATTTTTCGATAAACTAATTATTTATAACTATTTTCATGAAAAATTAGTGTCATGAAAATAAATTTTCTATACAAACTGCAATGTTACTTAGTAATAACATTGCAGTTTTTTTATACATACGGTCAAAACGAAGTCAGTCAAGGTCCATATGAACAGCTTATTTTAAGAGGAGTTACTCTTATCAATGGAAATGGAGCACCGCCAATAGGTCCTGTAGACATAGAAATTAAAAAAAATATCATTACAAAAGTTCAAGTAGTAGGCTATCCAGGTGTTAGTGAAAGAAGAAATGGTCCTAAACTTGAAAAAAATGGAGTTGAATTTGACTACAGCGGAATGTTTGTTCTCCCTGGTTTTATTGATATGCATGGACATATTGGAGGAATATCTCAAGGAGCTGATCCAGAATATGTTTTTAATCTTTGGATGGCTCATGGAATTACAACAATTAGAGAACCTAGCGGAAGAGGATTAGATTTTACTTTGGATTTAAAAAGGAAAAGTCAAAGAAATTCGATTATAGCCCCAAGAATATATGCTTACACAGGGTTTGGAAGTGGTTCCGAAGTGAATACAAAGGATGATGCTATAAAATGGGTAAGAGAAAATGCAAAAAACGGAGCTGATGGAATTAAATTCTTTGGAGCAAATCCTGCAATACTAGAAGCTGCTATAAAAGAAAACAAAAGGCTTGGGTTGAGATCTGCCTTTCATCACGCTCAAATGAACGTAGCTAGATGGAATGTCTTAAACTCAGCAAAAGCTGGCTTAACAACAATGGAACACTGGTACGGACTTCCAGAAGCTCTATTTAATGATAAAACAGTTCAAAACTACCCACCTAACTATAATTATCAAAATGAACAGCATAGGTTTGAAGAGGCAGGGAAATTATGGCAACAATCTGCAAAACCCTACAGTGAACATTGGAATAATGTAATGAATGAATTACTAAAACTTGATTTCACTTTAGATCCAACCTTCAATATTTATGAAGCTAGTAGAGATTTACACAGAGCTAGACGCGCTGAATGGCATGAAGAATATACTTTACCTTCATTATGGAAATTTTATGAACCAAGTAAAATTTCTCATGGTTCGTATTGGCATTATTGGGGAACTGAACAAGAAGTTCAGTGGAAAAACAACTATAAATTATGGATGACTTTTGTTAATGAATTTAAAAATCGTGGAGGAAGAGTAACTACTGGTTCGGACTCAGGATTTATTTATCAACTATATGGTTTTGCTTATGTAAGAGAACTAGAACTTTTAAGGGAAGCTGGATTTCATCCGTTAGAAATAATTCGTGCAGCAACTTTAAACGGTGCTGAAGCACTTGGCGCTGAAAATAAAATTGGATCAATTGAGGTAGGAAAATTAGCAGATATGATTGTAATAGAAAAAAATCCCTTAGAAAATCTTAAAGTCTTATATGGAATGGGTGCGATTAAATTAAATGACAAGAATGAAGTAATTCGCGTTGGAGGAGTTAAGTACACTATAAAAGATGGAATAATTTATGATTCTAAATTATTACTTAAAAATGTTAAAGAAATGGTTTCTAATAAAAAGAAAGAAAAGAATTTTAAAATAACACAGCCTGGAATTAAATAAAATGAAAAAATTAAACTAATATTTTTTATTAATTAAATTTCTTAAAAATGATATACTTGAATTATTAAATATTTTTGGCTTATCTACGTTTACAACATGACCACAATCAGGGATAATAATTAATTTTGAATTTTTATGCTCCTTAGTTACGTGTTTAATTGATTCTAAAAACATGTAATCTTCAGATCCCATTAAATATAATGTTGGTATTTTTAATTCAACTTGTCTAAAAAGTTTCAATAGTGGATTTAATTCGGACGTTAATTTATACCATCTCATAAATTCTTTCTGGTATAATTTCTTGGCTTCGTTGATAAATAAAAGTCTTGATTTTTTATGATTTTTATAAGGCATGATTACAAATGCAAAGAGTTTGTATATCCAAATATAGGGAACAACAGATTTAAAAATTGAACCAAGTTTAATTAAAAATCTTGAGCGAAAATTAAGTTTCATTATTGCTCCAGCCATAATCATACTTTTTACCATTTTAGGGTAATATTCTGCTAATTGACGTATTAAAATTGTCCCTAACGAAATTCCTATAAAATGGGAGCTCTTAATATTTTCTTTGTTTAAAACTTCAACAATATCATTTGATATTGATTTAAATGTATATTTTTTTTCAAAAACATTTTTGATATGATATTTCGATCTACCATGTCCTCTTAAATCTAAAAGAATTACGTTGAAAAATCTTTTAAACTCTTTTATTTGCCTAAACCAAATAGATGAACTGCCACCAGCTCCATGAACAAAGGTTACCCACTCCTTCGAATTATTATTTTTGTATATAGAATAATTAATCATTGATATTGTTTAATAATACGCTCATTTTAGATTGAATTTTTTTAGCTTCCTCGTAAGATTTTTTTAGAAAATTTTGATCATTTCCTGCATATATTATAGACCTTGATGAATTAACTAAAATACCAATTTGATCATTTACCCCATTTTTAAAAGTATCCTCTAAACTACCACCTTGAGCTCCAACTCCAGGAACTAGCAAAAAACTATTTGGAACAATTAATCTTACATCTTTTAGAAATGAAGCTTTAGTAGCACCAACTACATACATAAGATTATTAGAATTTTTCCATTCTTGAGATTTAATTAAAACTTTTTTAAATAAATCTTGATCTGAATTTATAGAATACTGAAAATCATTTGCTCCATTATTTGACGTTAAGCCTAGCAATATCGTATGCTTATCATTATAGTCCAGAAATGGTTCAATTGAATCATTACCCATGTATGGTGAAACGGTTATAGAATCAAATTTCATGTGACTAAAAAAAGCTCGAGCGTACATATCTGAAGTATTTCCGATATCTCCTCTTTTGGCATCGGCAATCGTAAACAAATTTGGATATGTATTATTTATATAATCAATCGTTTTTTCTAAAGTCTCCCATCCTTTCGATCCATGAACTTCGTAAAAAGCAGTATTAATTTTTACTGATACAATTAATTCATTCAAAGCATCTAAAAGTAATTTATTAAAACTAAAAATCGGATCAGACTCTTCTAATAAAAATGATGGTATTTTATTAATATCACTATCAAGCCCTAGACATAGGAAAGAATTTTTAGAAATAATTTGATCTTTTAAGAAACTTGTTTTCATAAATTAAAAAACTTCTTCTGAATTTTTAAGTAATTCATTATTTTGAACAATTTTTAGCTCATCAATAATTTTTTGTATATCACCGTTTACTATATTCTGTAAATCATATAATGTTAGTCCTATTCGGTGATCAGTCACTCTTCCCTGAGGATAGTTGTATGTTCTAATTTTAGCAGATCTGTCACCAGATGAAACCATAGAGTTTCTTTTCAAGGAATCCTCCTCTAATTTTTTATTTAATTCTAATTCATAAAGTCTAGATCTAAGAACTTTTAAAGCTTTATCCTTGTTTTTATGTTGTGATTTTTGATCTTGACATTGAGCTACAATTCCTGTAGGTGTGTGTGTTAATCTTACAGCTGAATAAGTTGTATTTACAGATTGTCCACCTGGTCCAGATGAACAAAAATAATCTATACGAACATCATTCATATTAATTTCAACATCAAACTCCTCAGCTTCAGGTAAAACCATTACAGTTGCAGCAGAAGTATGAACTCTTCCCTGAGTTTCAGTTTGAGGAACTCTCTGTACACGATGAACACCAGATTCAAATTTAAGAAAACCATAAACTTCATCATTTCCTGAAACCTCAAATATTATTTCCTTATATCCCCCAGCAGTTCCAGGACTAGCATCTACTAAACTTACTTTCCAATTTCTTCCCTCACAATACTTAGTGTACATTCTGAAAAGATCACCTGCAAAAATACTAGCTTCATCTCCTCCAGTTCCAGCCCTTAACTCCACAACAACATTTTTAGAATCATCTGGATCTTTTGGAATTAATAAAAATTTTATTTCCTCTTCAATTGACTTTATTTTTTCTTTTGAATTCTTTAATTCTTCGTTTGCCATTTCAAGCATTTCTTTATCATCTTCAATTTTAATAATTTCCTCTGCTTCCTCTTTATTAGAAATTAAACTTTCATACTTTTTTTTCTTTTCAACTAAAAGTCCAAGATCTTTATATTCCTTATTAAGTTTAATATATCTTTTTTGATCTGTAATAATATTGGGTTGTATAATAAGATCAGAAACCTCATTATACCTTTGTTGAACAATATTTAACTTATCTAACATTTGAAAAAAAATAATATTTACAAATTTATAATATTTTGATATTAATTAGTATTCGAAAGTTCCATGATCTGAAATAATACTTAGTTTTTTTGAGTCATTAGACTCTACTTTTCCAATTATTTTAGCATCAACTCCAAATGACTTTGAAATTTCTATTATGCTGTTAGCTACATTTGGATCTACGTATAATTCCATTCTGTGTCCCATGTTAAAAACTTTATACATCTCCCTCCAATCGGTACCAGATTCTTTTTTTATAATTTCAAATAAAGTAGGTGTTTGAAACAAATTATCTTTTATAATATGTAAATTTTCAACAAAATGTAAAATTTTAGTCTGAGCTCCACCACTACAATGAATCATTCCGTGAATAGAACTTGAATCGAAATGATTTAAAATTTTCTTAATTATTGGAGCGTAAGTCCGAGTTGGTGATAGGACTAATTTTCCTGCATCTAAATCAACTCCGTCTATTTTCTGATTTAAATCATACGAACCTGAATATATAAGGTCATTAGGGACCATCGGATCAAAACTTTCAGGGTATTTTGAAGCTAATTTTTTATTAAAAACGTCATGTCTAGCAGATGTTAGACCGTTACTTCCCATACCACCATTGTAATGAGATTCATAGTTTGACTTCCCAAATGATTCTAAACCAACGATTACATCACCATTAGAAATCCTTGCATTATCAATAATATCAGTTTTTTTAATCCTAGCAATAACAGTAGAATCAACAATTATAGTTCTAACTAAATCGCCAACATCTGCAGTCTCTCCTCCAGTGGATTTTATATTTACACCATAATTTGACATTTCAAGAATTAACTCCTCTGTCCCTTCAATAATAGCTTTAATAACTTCACCAGGTATTAAATTCTTATTTCTTCCTATTGTAGATGAAAGCATAATATTATCTACTGCACCCACGCATAAAAGGTCATCAATATTCATTATAAGCGCGTCTTGTGCAATTCCTTTCCAGACAGAAAGATCACCTGTTTCTTTCCAATACATATAGGCCAGAGATGACTTAGTGCCAGCTCCATCTGCGTGCATAACCAAACAGTAATCAGAATTATTTGAAAGGTAGTCAGGAACGATTTTACAAAATGCCTTTGGAAACAAACCCTTATCAACATTTTTAATTGCATTGTGGACATCAGTTTTGTCAGCAGATACACCTCTAAGACTATATCGCTCTAGATTTTTATCATTCATTTACAACAAAGATACAAGTAATGGTAAGGTTTTAAAATTTTATTTGAACTAAATAAAAATGTAAAAGTTTAAAAAAAAATATGAAAAAATCATTTTTTTCTATAAATATTATCAAAAATGAAATTTTAAATATTAAAAAATACGGTATTAATAATAATCAGCATTGTTTATATCTTTTAAAAAGTTAAAACGCTAAAAATCAATTATATATTTTAATTTTATCTAAATTAATTTATAAAAAAAATCCTTTAAAATGAGTAAATCTAAATTAGAATACATTTGGTTAGATGGTTATAAGCCAACCCAAAATATGAGAAGCAAAACTAAGGTTTTAGAAGACTTTAGTGGGAAATTAGAAGATTGTCCAATTTGGTCTTTTGATGGGTCATCTACAAAGCAAGCTGAAGGAGGTTCTTCAGATTGTTTACTTAAGCCAGTTGCAATCTATCCGGATCCTGATAGAGTCAACGGTTATTTAGTAATGACTGAAGTTTTAAATGCTGATGGTACTGCACACGAATCAAATGCAAGAGCTACAATTGACGATGATGATAATGATTTTTGGTTTGGGTTTGAACAAGAATATTTTATAATGGATTGTGACACTTTATTGCCATTAGGTTTTCCTGTGGGAGGTTATCCTGGTCCACAAGGAATGTATTACTGCTCTGTTGGTGGAAAAAACACACATGGTCGTGATTTAGTTGAAGAGCATGCAGATCAATGTATTGAAGCTGGATTAAATTTTGAAGGTATTAATCAAGAAGTTGCAAGCGGTCAATGGGAATTTCAATTATTTGCAAAAGGAGCAAAAAAAGCAGGAGATGAAATTTGGGTAGCTAGATACCTACTTGACAGAATTACAGAGAAATATGGATATTATATTGAATATCACCCAAAGCCTATCAAAGGGGATTGGAATGGAAGTGGTATGCATGCTAATTTTTCTAATACATTGTTAAGAACATGTGGTTCTCAAAAAACTTATGAAGCAGTTTGTGAAGCATTTAGACCTGTTGTAAAAGAACATATTAGTGTTTACGGAGAATTCAATGATCAAAGATTAACTGGTCTTCATGAAACAGCCTCAATTAATGATTTTAGCTATGGTGTTTCTGACAGAGGAGCTTCAATTAGAATCCCAATTATTACTGTTGAAAAAGGCTGGAAAGGATGGCTAGAAGACAGAAGACCTGCATCTAATGGTGATCCGTATAAAATTGCTGGAAGAATAGTTAAAACAGTTAAATCGGCTAAGATTTAATATTTAATTTAACATTTAAAAAAAACCCTCTTGGATGAGGGTTTTTTTTTGACATTAAATTAAATTAGAAATAATTGATATATATATACAGTATAAAATAATAGTATTATTAATCCCTCTTTTCTTCCCAAAACAAGTTTTTTTGGAAAAAATATTAATGGAAGTATCATTGCTGCAAAAAACAGCATCACATATATGTCATAATTTATAATACTCTTATCTAAAACCGAAAGTGGCGTAACTAAAGATGTAATTCCTAAAACTGCAAAAACATTAAATATGTTTGAGCCTAATAAATTACCTAATGAAATACTTTTTTCTTTATTAAGAACTGCTACCAATGATGTTACTAGCTCAGGAATACTTGTACCAACAGAAACTACAGTTATTCCAATTATCCTTTCACTAATTCCAAAAGAATCAGCTAGCATTATTGCACCATCAATAAACCACTCTGAACCATAATAAAGAAACAACCCCCCAAAAAACAATACTATTAAAGATTTTAAAAATGAATCTTCAACACTATTTTCCAAATCAACCTCAGATTTATCACGAAGTTTTATTAAAGCTGAAATAGTCATAACTAAAAAACAGACTAAAATACCTCCCTCAATTTTACTAATAACACCATCAAGTATAACTATTAAAAAATAAATGGCAGAAAACATCATAATTGGCCACTCTTTCTTGTAAACACTTTTAGAAATATTAATAGGCGAGAACAATATTGTTATCCCTAGAACTAAACCAAGATTTGCAATATTTGAGCCTAAAACATTTGAAATAGCCAAGTCAGGTGATCCCTTAATAGCTGATTTAATACTAACAATTAACTCCGGAGCAGAAGTTGCTAATGATACAACTGTCATCCCAATCAATAATTTAGGAATTCCAAATCTGAGTGATATAGAAACTGCCGCTTTTAATAATAAATTTCCACCAATGATTAAAACGGTTAAGCCAAAAATTAACAAGGAAATAGTATTTAAATCCATATATTTATTTTTGTAAAGATAACATATGAATTATATATTCTATTAAATGAAAAATATATTTAAAGTCTTAGCAAAGATTAATAAAGTTTTACTACCAAGCTTAACTAAAAACAGAGTTGACCCTATAAAAGCAACTAAGTTTCAATTTCTATTATTAGGATGGAGATACTATGTAACGAAGAATAGTTTAGACTAAATTTAGATCTATATTACTTTTAATTTCTTTCCAACTTCATAAAATGCATTTAAAGCTTTATCAATATCTTCAATTGAATGAGAAGCTGAAATTTGTACTCTGATTCTAGCTTGACCTTTAGGAACTACTGGGTAAAAAAAGCCAATTACATATATGTCTAGTTTTAATAATTCAGAAGACATTTCTTGAGCAAGATGATCGTCGTAAAGCATAACTGGAACAATTGGATGATTTCCAGGCTTAATATCAAAACCAAAATTTGAAATTTTTTTTCTGAAATACTCTGTGTTTTCTTTTAACTTTTTTAAATGAGAAGTATCATTTTCTAAAACATCTAAAACTCCCAAAGATGCACCGACAATTGAGGGTGCCAAAGTATTTGAAAACAAATAAGGTCGAGATTTTTGTCTAAGTATATCTATTATTTCTTTAGGCCCACTTGTAAATCCTCCAGATGCTCCGCCAAGAGCCTTTCCCAGAGTTCCAGTAACTATATCAACTTGATCAATTACGTTTAACTCTTCAGGAACTCCTCTACCACTTGGCCCTACAAATCCAGTAGAGTGACATTCATCAGACATAACTAAAGCATCATATTTTTTTGCTAATTCACAAATTTTATCAAGCTGAGCAATTGTACCGTCCATTGAAAAAACTCCGTCTGTAACAATAATTTTACTCCTACAATCTTTTGCATTTTTAAGTTGAACCTCCAAATCTTTCATATCATTATGCTTATAACGAAATCTTTGTGCCTTACATAGTCTAATCCCATCAATAATTGAGGCGTGATTTAAAGCATCACTAATTATAGCATCTTGATCATTAAATAAAGGTTCAAAAAATCCGCCATTAGCATCAAAAGCTGCAGCATACAATATAGTATCTTCTTTTTTTAAAAATTTTGAAATCTTCATTTCAAGTTCTTTATGGATATCTTGAGTTCCGCATATAAACCTTACTGAAGCCATTCCGAAACCATGACTTTCTAAAGTATCTTTTGCTCGTTTTATGACTTTATTATTTGATGCTAAACCTAAATAGTTGTTTGCACAAAAATTTAAAACTTTACTGTTCTCTACATTGATAATTGAGCCCTGACTAGAACTAATGATTCTTTCATCTTTATATCTTCCCAAAATTTTAACCTCATCTAATTCCTTTATAAGCCTTTTTTGTATAGATTCGTACATATATGTTATTTAATTAATAAAAGTATAATTTTTATTTAGTAATGGAAAGAATATTAATTACTGGGGCGTTAGGTCAATTAGGTCAGGAATTTGTAAAGTATTTTGTTAAAAATAATATTTATGTTTTAGCTACTGATATAAGATCGCCCAAAAAGAAATTAAATTGTGATTTTGAAATTGCTAATGCAATGAATAAAAATAAATTAGATAATCTTATAAAGAAATATAAACTTAACACCATATATCATTTGGTAGCAGTACTTTCTGCAAATGGAGAAAAAAATCCATTTGATTCATGGAAAATAAACATGGAAAGTTTCCAAAATATTATTGAAATTTCTATTAAAAATAAAATAAATAGAATCTTTTGGCCTAGCTCAATTGCAGTTTTTGGAACAAAATCAAATCTTGAAAACGTTATTCAAGACCCTATTCTTAACCCTGAAACCATGTATGGTGTTTCTAAACTAGCAGGTGAAAAATTAATGAACTATTATAACAAAAAGTATGATTTAGATATTAGATCACTTAGGTATCCTGGTATTATTTCTTTTGAATCTAAACCAGGTGGTGGTACTACTGATTATGTTATGGAAATGATTGAATCATTAAAAAAAGGAAAAAATTACAATTGTTTTTTAAATAAAAACTCTAAGCTTCCAATGCTTTATATAAATGATGCCATTATGGGTACAATAAAGTATATGTCAACTAACAAAAATAATCTAAGTGTAAAAGAATCATACAATATAACTGGCTTTAGTATCACACCTTTAGAGCTCGAAAAAAAATTAAGAGAAATTGGATGTAAAGGAAATGTAATTTATAAACCGGATTTTAGAGATGAAATTGCTCAAACATGGCCAAAAGAAATAGACGATTCCGTTGCTAGAAGAGACTGGGGTTGGAAGGCTAATTTTCGATTAAATGAAACTCTTAATGAAAATTTTAAATAGATCTAATCCATTTACCTTCACTGTTTAAAGAAAATTCTCCTACACAATCTTTATTCCAAGATTGAGGATTAATTAGAGACAAAAAATATTCATTTGATTTATCGTTATATAAATAATATATTTCACCAATAACGGGCTCAAAAGAGAACTTAGAATTATATATTATTTCGTTCCACTTAAAATCATCTATTAATTTTTCATAATCTGATTTTAATTCTTCAAACTTTAAACTAATTTTTTTATTGACTTTAGCAACTCCTCTCTCTTTCCAACTCTTATTATCTTCAATTTTAATTGATGGAGCACCTACACTTGATGCGTATGGTAAAATTGAAGCATTATATTGATTAGATTCTTCATTAAAAACAATATTATCTGGCTTATTTTTTTTCATATATTAAAATAATTCAAGAATAATATTACAAAAATAATGCTAAATTCGCATTTCTAATAAAAAAGGCCTCGTAGCATAACTGAATAGTGCACTTGATTACGGCTCAAGAGGTTCTAGGTTTGAATCCTAGCGAGGTCACAAGAAGGGAATAACTTTTGTCGGTTGTTCCCTTTTTTTAGTTTATAAACTACTATCTAAACTACATTGTCAGTTCTAATCCAAGTTTTTGATTTTTATATTTTTAAATTCAACAGGATGTCCTTCTGATTGAAGTGAAATATAACCATCTACAAGAGGTTCACTCAATCTGCTTAAATAATTTTCAGGAATTTTATCACCTCCTACTCTTAAATTAGAATAAGAAATCACTGTATCACTTTCAACAATATGATGAACAATATTATTGGATTTAACAATTACTTCAACTTAAA
>PADT01000032.1 GCA_002700465.1 Flavobacteriaceae bacterium
AGAAAATTCAGAGCCTATCAATCTAATGAAAAATATTCCAATAGAAGTTGAGGAAATTGAAGATTTAATGAATTCTTAAAACGATTATTTTGAAAATGTCAACCGATTCCAAAAAGTTTTTAAAAAGATATGGACCTATTATTTTTATAATGAGTCTTTTTTCAATTATTGTAATAACTACATTTTATTATGTTCTTCAGCCTAAAGTAAGTTTACCTATTTACAGTCCTTCAATGGTGTCTGAGGAGTTAGTTGAAGAAGATATTCGATACATTAAAAAATATCACAAAATCAATGATTTTTTACTTACAAATCAAAATGGAGAATTAATTTCACAAGAATTTTATCAAAACAAAATTTATATAGCGGATTTTTTTTTCACAACATGTCCTGACATTTGTCCAATAATGACTGAAAATATGAGTTATTTACAAAATGAGCTGAAAGATCAGGTGGATGTTATGTTAGTCTCTTTTTCAGTTACCCCACAAGTTGACACAGTAGATGTTTTAAGAGCTTATGCTGATTCGAGGGGGGTGGACGATTCCAAATGGAATTTATTTACCGGAAATAAAAAAGATATTTATGAGCTGGCCAGAAAATCTTTTTTAGTAGCAAAAAATGATGGAGATGGTGGCAGGTATGATATGATTCACACTGAAAATTTTGTTTTAATTGACAAAGAAAGTAGAATCCGTGGATTTTATGACGGTACAAATGAGGAAGCAATGAACAAATTATTAGCAGATGTAACTATTTTAAAGCGATCATATTTAGATTAAAAATTAAATAAAAAATAGTTTACTTTTGCTTCTTTAAAATCATTCTAAATAAAGAATATTGACTTTAAACGATCTAAAAAAAGGGGAATCTGGTGTTATAGAGGATATAATTACTGAAAATATTCCATTAAAATTAATAGAAATGGGTTGTCTCCCTGGTAATACCATTAAATTGTTACAACTTGCTCCTTTTAACGATCCGATGTATTTAGATGTTAATGGCACTAGATTGGCAATTAGAAGAGAGACCGCAAATTATATTATTATTAAAAATCTGATTAATGAGTAAAAGATTAACTGTTGCTCTTATTGGAAATCCAAATACAGGAAAATCATCAGTTTTTAATGATTTAACAGGATTAAATCAGAAAGTTGGAAACTACCCAGGTATAACAGTTGAAAAAAAAGAAGGTATCTGTAAGTTAGACAGAGGGGTTAAAGCACATATACTTGATCTTCCAGGAACTTACAGTTTAAACGCATCATCACTAGACGAAAGTGTTGTAATTGAATTGTTATTAAATAAAAATGATAAAGATTTCCCTGATATTGCGGTCGTTATTTCTGATGTTGAAAATTTAAAAAGAAACCTGCTACTCTTTACTCAAATTAAAGATTTGAATATTCCCTCTGTTCTTGTCATTAATATGTCTGATGTAATGAAAAGAAAAGGAATTTCTATAAACACTTCGGTTTTAGAAAAGCATCTTGGAACTAAGGTGATTTTATATAGCTCAAGAGAAAAAAAAGGACTTAGTGATCTTAAAAACATTATAACTAATTATAAAAAGTTAGAAACTAATCAATGTTTAGACATAATGAATATTGATTTAGATTATTTTGAAAGCTTAAAAAAAACTTTTCCCGATCAATCAATTTATAAACTTTGGCTAGTTATAACTCAAGATGTAAATTTTGGAAATTTGGAAAGAGATATAGTAAAAGATTCTTCCAATTTTCAAACTAAATCGATTTCTTACCTAAAAAGACTTCAACAAAAAGAAACTATAAAAAGATATCAGTTTATCAATAATGTTTTAAAAGAATCTTACGTTCATGATCCTAAACTTGCAAGTGATTTTGGTTCTAAATTAGACAGAATTTTGATTCATAAATTTTGGGGCTACGCTATTTTCTTTTTAATATTATTAACGATTTTTCAAGCTATTTTTGATTGGAGTAGCTATCCAATGGATGCTATAGATAGTGCTTTCAGTAAATTAAGCTCTTTAACAAAAGACTCATTGCCAAGTGGAGTGTTTACAAATTTACTCTCTGAGGGTATTATCCCTGGCATAGGTGGTATTGTAATATTTATTCCACAAATCGCATTCCTATTTTTATTTATTTCCATTTTAGAAGAAACTGGTTATATGAGCAGAGTTGTTTTTCTAATGGATAGAGTTATGAGAAGATACGGTTTAAGCGGTAAAAGTATTGTCCCTTTAGTCTCTGGTACAGCTTGTGCTATCCCAGCAATTATGGCAACTAGAAATATTGAAAATTGGAAAGAAAGACTTATTACGATTTTAGTAACTCCATTTACAACTTGTTCTGCAAGACTTCCTGTCTATCTAATTCTAATTTCATTAGTTATTCCAAATGAAAGGTTCTTAGGTGTAAATGCTCAAGGATTAACTCTTATGGGTCTTTATTTATTAGGGTTTTTTGCAGCAATTTTTTCAGCTAAGATTTTAAATAAAATTTTAAAAATTAAATCGAAAACATTTTTTGTTGTTGAGATGCCTAATTATAAATTCCCTTTATTAAGAAATGTTTTTTTTACAGTTTTGGAAAAAACAAAATCATTCGTTTTTGAGGCAGGTAAAATTATAATGGCTATTTCTATCTTGCTTTGGGGAATGGCATCAGTTGGAATTGGAGATCAATTTAACAATGCAGAGGAAATTATAATTGTAGAAAACTATAACTCAATGGACGAATTTGAAAATAAATTAAGTTCGCACAAATTAGAACATTCATTACTTGGTGCAATTGGTAAAAGTATAGAGCCCCTTATAAGTCCACTTGGTTATGATTGGAAAATTGGGATAGCAATTGTTACATCTTTTGCAGCACGGGAAGTTTTTGTAGGAACTTTGGCTACTATATATAGTGTACAAGGTGATCAAGAGGATACAATTAAAGAAAGAATGGCAAATGAAGTTCGTGAAGACGGACAACCTCTATTTGGGCTAGCCTCTGGAATATCGTTGATGATTTTTTATGCTTTTGCTATGCAATGTATGAGTACATTAGCTATTGTAAAAAAAGAAACCAACAGCTGGAAATGGCCTATATTACAATTAATAATAATGACGTTAATAGCTTATTTTAGTGCTCTTTTAGTTTATCAAATCATATCTTAATAAATGGGACAAGTAATACTTACAATACTGGCAGTGCTAATCTCAATTGGATATTTGTGTAATAAATTCTTTTTTAAAAAGCCTGAAAAAGGTTGTGGAAATGGAAATTGTGATTGTGATTAAGTTACTTAGTTAAATTAAACTTATATCCAACAAAAACTTCAATTCCATGATTTGGAGCATATGCATAAGATGAATCAAAAAAGGGGCTAAATCCTTTATTATAGTTTGGATCGTTATAGGCAACTAAAGGAGATTCTTTTTGTCTAAAATTAAACATATTTAAAATTCCAAAATACACTTCATTTTTATTACTCAATTTTCCATTAATATTAACATTGTGAAGGCTAAATGGTTGACTCTTTTGGGGCCTTGAAATTTCACTTATTTGTCCATTATTTAGCATATCAAAAACTTCGGGCAATTGCATTATACCTACATAGTTTGAAGAGGTGTTAATAGACCAACTATTGTTAATAGGAAATTTAATATTTAATCCAGCTGTCCACCTTGGAGAATGCTCCATATCTAACATTGTCTTTATATTGTTGTTATTCTCAGTATACTTTACAACTTGATGATTAAAATTCAACGTAAAAGCAATTCCGTTTAAAAATGAATGATTCCAAGCTCCGCTAACACCTTTTGAATATGAATAACCTTCTGAATTTTGATAAATAATATACTTTTGAATATCATAATTAGGAATAATTTTATTTGAAAAATAAGTATAAAACAAGTCTATATCAAAGTTTCCTGAGCCATTAAATCCAGTGTAAATATAATTTGTATTTAGAATCAAGCTTTTAGATTTTTCGGGCTGTAGTTCTTCTACTATTTTAACTTCTCTTTGACCAGTTACAAATGCATGATCTTCTGTAAATAAATTGACTAATCTAAATCCAGTACCAACATTTAATCTAAAAGCAAGCCATTGTCCAGGATTGTATTTAATGTGAAAATTTGGAGCAAAAATTAAACCATGATCTTTAAAATGATCTAATCTTAATCCCCCAACTAAAGATATTTTATCTGAAGGTTTGAATTGATCTTGAACTAATAAACCCGGAATAAATTGATTAGATGCATTATTTCTTATATCTCCGTCAACTACTTTTTCAGTGGCAATAGTGTTATCGTCGTACAAATTATTTTTTATTGACAACCCATATAAAAAATCGTGTTTATTGTATTTTTTGCTTAGAGTAAATTGTGTGAAGAATATATCTTGGTTGGCGACGTAATAATCTGAACCGTAATAACTATTTTGATTGTGTTTTGAATAAGAATAATTTACTTCAAAATCTTCAATAAAATCAAATTCATACTTTCCAAACAGTTCGAATCTATAAGTATAAATGCTTTCTCCATAAATTTTTTCAGAGCCTCTTAAATTTTTGTAATTTCCTTTCTTTAAAAACTCTTGAACTCCGTTTCTCCTGTCTTCAAAATAATATCTGGAGGAAATTATAAATTGTTTTTTTGACTTTCTACTAATATTCCATTTGTTAAAAAGTGAAATCCTATCAAGATTAATATCATCTCCAAATCCATCATTATTATAATCGTCATAATCATTTTTGCGATCCCAATTTACTCCAAAATACCCTATCGTTTTGCCTATTTTATTAGTTACAGCCATGTTCAAATAACTTTCTAAATGTGAAGTCGCTTGAACATCTAAAGAAATGAAAGGCTGATCCTTAGTGTTTTTTGTTATTATATTAATTACACCTGCAACAGCTTCAGATCCATACAAAGTACTACTAGGGCCTTTAACAATTTCTAACCTGTCTATTATCATATTAGGTATTCCATTTAAACCATATACAGAGGCTAAATTTCCGTACATTGGGATACCGTCCATTAAAACAGATGTGTAAGGTCCTTCCAATCCATTTATACTGATAGAATTAGTGTAACATACTCCGCAGGCGATAACTTCTTGAGCACCATTTATTAGTTGAACAATTTTTGTAATATTAGTTCCGGCTGAGGGTAAGAAAGAATTAATTTTTTTTGCAGTTATTACATTTACCTTAACTGGGGATTCTGTAACATATTCGTCTTTCAGTGTTCCTGTAACTACAATTTCGTTTAGACCATTAATATCTTCCTCTAAATAAACTATTAAATTATTAAAGTTGAGATTCTTATTTGTTAATGATATTTTTTTTGAAACATGGCCTATGTAAGAAATAAGAAGATTATTGTCTTTTGACAAATCAATTTCAATTTCAAAATAACCATTAACATCAGAAATAACTCCATTTTCAGAATTTAAGAGGCTAACACTTGCATATCCAAGAGTGCCAGATTCTGATTTAACAACTCCATTTACATTAGTTAACTGAGCGTTTATTATAAAAGGAAGAATAAGAAAAAGATATTTCATAAAGAAGAAAAGAAAAAATATTAGAAAAATTACCCTAGAGCAACATCTAAAATCATCATTATAATAAATCCACCAATAAACCCGAGAGTTGCTATATCAGTGTTTTTATCTAATTGAGTTTCAGGAATTACTTCTTCAACTACTACAAAAATCATAGCTCCAGCAGCAAAAGCTAAAGCGTACGGAAGAATTGGGGTGAAAAAAGTTACAGCAACAGCCCCTATTACTGCTGCTATAGGCTCAACTGCGGCAGAGGCTTGTCCGTACATAAAACTTTTCCATCTACTCATACCTTGTCTTCGTAGCGGCATTGCAACAGCTATTCCCTCTGGAAAGTTTTGAATGCCAATACCTATTGCCAAAACAACTGCTCCAGTTATTGATGCTTCAGGAATTCCCGCTGCAACACCTCCAAAAAGAACACCTATTGCTAATCCCTCTGGGATATTATGCAAGGTTATTGCTAATGTCAGCAATGTTGTTCTATGCCATGGAGTTTTAATCCCTTCTGCTTCCTTGAAATTAATATGCATATGCGGAAGAACTTTATCTAAGCCAAAAATAAAAAGAGCTCCTAATGCAAACCCAATTGCAGCAGGCATAACTTTTACAAATCCTTCTCCTTCGCTCATTTCAATTCCTGGGGCAAGTAAACTCCAAAAACTTGCCGCTACCATTACCCCACCAGTAAATCCTAACATTCCGTCCAGAAAAACTCTGTTCATTGATTTAAATAAAAACACAAATGAAGCTCCAAAAGCAGTCAATCCCCAAGTAAAAAGTGTCGCATATAAAGCTCCTAAAACTGGGTCAGTATTTTGGAAAAAAGTTATAATATCTTGAAACATTAAAATTAAATTTTAGTTATATATAAATTACTAGCCGTTTTTATAGAGACAGTTAAATTGGTTTCGTCTAAACCAATATGTAAAGACTGATCAAACTCCTCTTGATGTAATACTTTGATGTTAGAACCTAAAGAAATTTGTCTCTTATCTAAATACTTAAGAAATGCTGAAGAAGAATCTTTAACTCCAATAAATTTTCCGGTTTCACCTATATTTAAATCACTTAATTTTAATTTAGGTGTAAACTTTATAAATCCAGCAGGATTTGGAATAGGGTCGCCATGAGGGTCTTTTGTTGGAAAATTTAAAAACTTATCTAATTCGTTTGTTAATTTTTCCGACTGAATGTGCTCCAATTGTTCAGCAATATCGTGCACCTCATCCCACTTAAAGTTTAATTTATCAACTAAAAAAACTTCCCAAAGTCTATGCTTTCTTATTATGCTTAAAGCAGTTTTTCTACCTTTTTCAGTAAGTTGAGCTCCATGGTATTTCTTGTAAACGATTAAATGTTTTTCTCCAAGTTTTTTTAACATTTCGGTAACTGAAGATGCTTTTGTGTTTAAATTATCTGCAATTGAATTTGTAGATACCCCTGGTTCAGAATCGGATGACAAATGGAAAATAGATTTTAAATAATTTTCTTCAGAAAAAGTTAACATAATGCAAATATATATTTTTTAGATTAAATAAAAAAATATTTTAGGCAAGCCTAAAAAAATAATATTTAAAATAAATTTACTTAAAGTTGTCTGTTTAATAAAGAATGGGAAAAATCAATAAGCTCCTCTTTTTTAACGCTTGAAATACTCAATTCATTTAAAGAATTTAATGCTAAATTGGTAAAATGCTCAACAAGTTTAAGATTGTCGAGATCTGCTTTTGTGTCCTTGAAAATTTGTGTGACTTTAAAAACTTTGTCGATAGAGTTGTTACCGTTGTATAAAGATTTTAAAGTTTTAGATTGTTCATTATTAGCATTTGCTAAAGACAAATGATATAATGCTGTTTTTTTATTTTCAATAATATCTCCACCAATTGATTTACCAACTAAAGATTGTTCTCCAAAGGTATCTAAGTAATCATCTTGTAACTGAAAAGCTATTCCAAGGTTAACTCCAAAATCATAGATTTTAATTAAATCATTTGGATTAGCTTCGGCAATTATTGCGCCCATTTGCAAAGAAGCTCCAACTAAAACAGCTGTTTTTAATTTAATCATATTAATGTAACTATCAAAAGTCACATTTGGATTTTTTTCGAAATCCATATCAAATTGTTGGCCTTCACAAACTTGAAGAGCCGTGGTGTTTAAAACATTATTTAATTTCTTAAAAATATTGGGGCTATAGTCCTCTAACAATTTATAAGAATAAATTAATAATGCATCACCTGAAAGTATTGATTGATTTGTATCCCACTTTAAATGGACAGTTTCATTACCTCTTCTAAGAGCCGCTGAGTCCATAATATCATCATGCATTAAAGTAAAATTATGGAAACATTCAACCGACAAAGCAGCGTTTAAAGATAATTTTGGATCTTTTCCAAAAGTACTTGTTGACATTAAAACCAAATAAGGTCTTATTCTTTTGCCTCCAATATCTAAAATATATTTGATTGGATCATATAAAGATTTTGGGGTTTTTGAAAAAGACAAATCTTTTAGACTGTTATTAATTAACTCGGCATAAAATTTGATATTATTCAAAATGTTATTTTGATTCAAAAATACATCTTTTACAATTCCTATTATTGATTAAACACAAAACTTTGGAAACTATTTGCGTTTTTAAAGTTTCCTATTTATATTTGCAATCCAAAAAAATTAATATTTGAAGGATTTAATATTAGAAAAAACAAGAGAACTTTTTCTCACCATAGGGTTTAAAAGCATTACTATGGATAACATTGCTAATGCAATGGGAGTTTCTAAAAAAACAATTTATAATTTTTTCGAAAATAAAACTGAGCTTGTTAAAGAGGTAACTAATTACATGTTTGTAAGCATTACTGGAGGGATTACTGAAATAAAAAAAACATCAGATGATCCAATAAGTGAGCTTTATGACATAAATTTATTTTTAATTAAATATCTCAAAAGAGAAAGTGTATCACCTCTCTACCAACTTGAAAAATATTATCCAAAAATTCATAAAGATTTAAACAATAAGCAATTTGAGTTTATTACAAAATCAACTAAAGAAAGTTTAGACAACGGAATCAAATTAGGTTTATTTAGAAAAGACATTAAAATTGATTTTATTTCCAGACTTTATTTTAAGGGAATGATGGGTATAAGAGATTTGGATACTTTTCCAACTAAACTTTACGATCCAGTTAGCTTAAAAACAGATTTTATTGAATACCACTTAAGAGCTATTGTGACTGATGAGGGATTAAAA
>PADT01000033.1 GCA_002700465.1 Flavobacteriaceae bacterium
AATACCAGATAGAAATACCTTGTGGAGAAGATGGGACTCGAACCCACGACCTCTTGACTGCCAGTCAAGCGCTCTAGCCAACTGAGCTACATCCCCCTTTATGAAGACGTTATACAATAGCCTGATCCCCTCTCACTTTTGTACTTAAACGTATTGCATCTTGAACATCATATATAAAAATCTTACCATCACCCACTTGTCCGTCTGAGCCAAATTCTAGTATAGTATCAACACACTTTTCTAAGTTCTCATCGCTAATTACACAAATTATCATTGTTCTGTTTTGCAGCGCTAATGACTGTTCGGTTCCACGATACATTTTTGTATAACTTTTTTGTAATCCTGTTCCTGAGACGGGAATCACAGTTATACAAGGAATATCTACGTTTTTTAAACCCTTCTGTATAGCTTTCAATTTGGAAGGTCTAATTATTGCTTCAACTTTTTTCATAAATATTAATTTATTAATTATTCAAAATTAGAGTAAGACTCTAAACCAAACGAGGCTGCATCTATTCCAACTCTTTCTTCTTCAATTGAAATTCTAACTCCAGCTGTTTTTTTAATTAACTGCATTACAACATACGTAAAAGTAAAGGAAAAAATTGCAATTACTGAAACACCCTTTAATTGTACTAAAAATAAAGAGGAATCCCCTGTAAAAAACAATCCATTTTCTGTTGCAAATAATCCTACTGCTATTGCTCCAAAGAAGCCATTTACACCATGAACAGCAATAGCTCCAACAGGATCATCTATTTTCATTTTATCAATAATTTGGACAGCGACATCAACTAATACACCTGCTACTAAACCAACAATAATTGCAGAGTTTGCGTCTAAGACATTACACCCTGCAGTAATAGAAACTAAACCAGCTAAAACACCATTTATAACCATTGTAATATCGATTAGTCCATATCTAAACTGAGTATAAATCATTGTAGAGATTCCTCCAGCAGCAGAAGCTAAAAATGTATTTGTAACTACTTTACCAATTAGATCCCAATTTCCAACTGCTCCTAGTGTTGATCCTGGATTAAACCCAAACCAGCCAAACCATAGAATAAAACACCCAATTGCAGCTAAAGGAATATTGTGACCAGGAATAGAGTTTGCTTTTCCATTTTTTTGATATTTTCCAAGCCTTGGCCCTAAAACAATAGCAGCTGCTAAAGCAGAAAAACCACCCATTGCATGTACAGCAGCAGAGCCAGCAAAGTCATTAAATCCTATAACAGAAAGCCAGCCAGATGGATTCCAAACCCAATTTGCTACCATTGGATACATAATTCCACAAAAAACTAAAACTAAGATAGTATATGACCAAAGCTTCATTCTTTCAGCTAACGCACCAGAAACAATCGAAATAGCTGCTACAGCAAATCCTAGTTGAATAAACCAAAAAAGCTGGTTTGACACTGTTAAACCAAGCCCAAGATCATTTTCTGAAATTCCAATATCAAAAGCAAACCATCCATTTGAGGAGCCATATGCAATTCCAAATCCAACTATATAAAAAATAATTCCTCCAAAAATGATATCAATAAATACTTTAGCAATAATACTCATTGCATTTTTAGATCTTACAAATCCTGATTCAAGTAATGCAAAACCACCTTCCATAAAAAAAATTAAGGCTGCACAAAGAGCAACCCAAACCGTATCAATTGCATTAGTTAATTCAGCTTGATTTTCTATAATTATACTGTCTATATAGCTCATAATTTAAATTTATTTTTCTCGAATCTAACTAATTAATTGATTATTAATTGGTTAAAGCATGACAAGTCAATTATTATTATTAATTACGCATTTTTTGGTCTATATTATTTTTAATTTGACAATTTTGTGTACCATTAATTAATGTTCTTGCAACATTTTAAGTTTTTTTAATTGTACTTTAGGCTTTAGTGAAAAGTCAAATAAATAGATCAAAATTTTTAATTCTTACGCTATTAATTCTTTCAGGAGAATTTATTTATTTTCTGCCTTATGTTTTGTCTAGAGTCTTTAGGCCAACATTTTTAGATGTGTTTCAATTGAATAATTTTCAGTTAGGCAGTTTGTTTTCGGTATATGGTATTGTTGCATTATTGTCATATGTATATGGAGGCATAATTACAGACAGGTATTCACCAAGAAAACTAATGTCATCAGCATTATTTTTAACCGCTTTAGGCGGTCTTGTTTTAGCTTCTTACCCATCCTATCAGACTTTACAAATTTTATATGGCTACTGGGGATTCACAAGTGTGTTTTTATTTTGGGGTGCAATGATAAAAGCTACTCGATTGTGGGGAGGAGATAATAATCAAGGCAAGGCGTTTGGATTTTTAGACGGTGGTAGGGGAATTGTAGCTGCATCTATGGGTAGTATTGGAGTATTTATTTTTTCAATAGTATTAATTGGCGATATAGAATCAACTTCACTAATTGAAAGAAAAGAAGCTTTTAGTTACGTTATATTATTTTCTTCTTTTATGGTTGCTTTTATCGGTTTGCTAGTTTTAATTTTTCTAAAAAATTCGGATGAAAAGAGTCCTACTATTGAAAAATCTTTAAATTCTATAACCAATATTAAACATGTTTTAAAGAATGAATCAATATGGCTATTAATGTTAATAATAATGTGTGCTTATGTGGGGTATAAAGTGACGGATATTTATTCTTTGTATGCTTCGGAGGTTATGTTTTACGATCAAATTGAAGCAGCTGAAGTAGGCGCTTTACAATTGTATTTGAGACCAATAGTATGTATTTCCATCGGTTTATTAGCTGATAAAACTAAAAATATGTTTTGGATAATTTTTGGTTTTATTACAATGTTAATTGGAGCTTTAATTTTTTCATTTGGAGTTGTTAAGCCAGGAATGAATTCTATATTTTTCTTGTCTTTAATTGTCTTAGCAGTTGGGACTTATTCAATTCGTGCATTATACTTTGCGGTTTTAAAAGAAGCAAAAGCTCCCTTAGCACTTACAGGGACGGCAGTTGGATTAATATCAGTTGTAGGATACAGCCCAGATATTTTTGCAGGCCCTATTATGGGATATTTATTGGATAATAATCCAGGAATTATTGGTCATCAATACGTCTATTTCATGTTAGTTATATTTTCTACAATAGGATTAATAGCCTCTTTTAGATTTGCTAAATTAATAACAAAACAAGGTTAATTAGTTTATTAGGATTTAGTAAATGAACATATTTATTATCTTTAAAACTTATTCAATCAACTATGAAATTATTACAAGAATTTAAAGAGTTTGCGGTAAAAGGAAATATGATGGACATGGCAATAGGAATTATTATTGGTGCATCATTTAACCAAGTTATAGATGTTTTAGTAAAGCAAATTTTATTACCTCCACTTTCGTTGCTTTCAGACGGAATTAATTTAGACAATAAGAAATTAATTTTAAGAGAATCTCAGATTAATGCTTTAGGAGATATTTCAGTTCATGAAGTAGCTATAAGTTATGGACAATTTATTGAAACTTTTTTAGATTTTTTAATTGTAGGATTTACAATTTTTATGGTTGTTAAATTTATAAATAAACTTAACAAACAAGCTGAAGACCCATCCGATAAAACAATTTCGACTCCCAAAAATATTCAATTACTTATGGATATGAATTCACTATTGGAGGAGCAAAACCGTATTTTGAAAGAGAAAAAATAAGCTATTCTAAAATTGATTCGTAAACCATAGCTCTAAACTTATCAGCTAATTTTAATCTGTAAGTTTCAAACGATTGAGTCATGTAAATATAAACCATATTTTGTTTGGGATCAGCTCTGAAATAAGTTCCAAACATTCCTCCCCACCCAAATGTTCCTTTTGATCCAAACTTAGTACTTTCTTCTTTAACGACTTCAAACCCTAATCCAAATCCTTTCTTTTTCCCAAATACTAATTTTTTATACTTAAGACCTAAAGAATGATCCTGTTTCATTAAATCTAGCGTACTTTTTTTAATTATTCGCTCATCGTCAAAAGAACCGTTGTTTAAAAGCATCACTGAAAACTTAAGATAATCATTAGTTGTAGAAAGTAATCCTCCAGAACCATTTAATAAAATCACCTTGTCTTTAAATGGAGAATTCGATTTATTATCAAAAGAAACAAGTTCTTTTTTCTCTCCAACAACATATAAAGTAGTCAATCTATCTATTTTGTTTTTTGGTAGTTCAAACGAAGTATCATCCATTTTCAAAGGATCAAAGATTCTGTCTTTTAAATAGTCATCTAATTTTTGACCAGATAAAACTTCAATTAAATATCCACAAATATCTGTGGACGCACTGTACCACCAAGTGGTTCCTGGCTCAAACTTTAAAGGAGTTTTTAAGGACTCTTTTGTATACTCTTCTAAGTTCATGTTGATTACTTTTCTATAATCTTCAGGCCCTTTAAAATTAAGACCTGCAGAATGCCTTAATAAGTCGATTATTTTAACATGATTCTTAACTGGTTTTATTTTTTTTCTTTTTTTAACCGTTAAGTTTTTGAACTCAGGAATATATTTGTAAACGGGATCATTTAATTTAAATTTACCCTCTTCATACAACATCATAAGACCAACTGATACAATTGGCTTTGTCATAGATGCTATTCGAAAAATATCATCACTTTCCAGCGGATCGTTTTCTGAAATATCGGAACTTCCATAGCTGTCAAAATGAATAAGCTTTCCATTTTTTACAATAGCAGTTTGAATTGCAGAAAGCTCGTTGTCGTTTACATAGCTGTGCATCGCCTGATTTAATAGCATTAATTTTTCTGAAGAAAATCCTTGTGATTCCGGTGAAGAAACCTCAAAGTCTGATTGTGCATTTGAAACAATACTGGTTATTAATAAAAGAACTAAAAGAACCTTGTTTGAGAGAGTTTTTAAAAGCAAAATTTAACGTTTAATATTCACCTAAAATTTATTAAAAAAAAAGCACATAAATTCAATATTTAATATATTTTTGCCGGAATTTTTTAATATTAATATAAAATGAAAAATCAAGATAATGGAAATGCTCAGTTAAATTCATTAAGAAATGAATTTAACGACAGAATTGGGACTAAATCTTATTTAGGGAGAACTAAAAGAGTTACGTGGACCGGAATAAGAAGATTTAGAAGTATTTAATTATAAAGTATCCATTTTTTTGGGACTCTTACAAATACATTTTTTGTGTAGTTATCTTTTTCAAAAAACAAACCAATATCTCCGTTTTTTAGTAAAGTCATTGATGAATATGCAGACTTTCCTTTATAAATGGTTTTGGTATTTTCCCAACTGATTCCTTGGTCGTAACTTTTGCTTATTGAAAGGTTATTTCTTTCTTTTGAACTAAAAGCATTAGAAAACAACAATAAACTTTTAGAATTGGTATTATAATTTATAAGACTAGCATTACAAGCTGGATCTGAAAGATCTTTGTTTTCAAAAGAAAACCAGCTTTTACCTTTATTTTTAGAAATATGAGAATATCTAAATTCATTTGAATTAACTCTCGAATTCACTAGCCAATCTCCATTTGAAAGTTCAACAATTTTTGACTCATCTCCTGGTTTTAAAGGATGGTCAAATAAAAACCAGTTTTCTCCGTTGTCATTACTGCCAAACACATGTGTTCCCTTATTAAGATTAACTAAACAATGAAGAAGAGTCCCATCTTTGGTTTGAGTACCTCTTCCAGACGTAATAAACATAAAATCTTTATCCCAATCTTTTTTTGTTATTTGACTGGTTATATCTTTAGGAACTGACCAGTTTTTTCCATTATCAGAGCTTTTAATAACCATAAGGCGATAAATGTCTCTAGCTAAGTCAAGGTTCATATAGTTATAAAAAAGAAAAATATGTCCAGTTTGTTGATCGAGAATCATTGAAGGATCTGATGCGGATTCACCATCTGGATAATCAATAATTTTTTCAATTTCAGACCATGTTTTACCGTCGTCATAACTTTTTCTTATAACTATATTGATGTTTCTATTCCATTTTAAATCTCCACATGAATTATTTCTTTCGTCTATTGCAGCAATTAAAGTTCCATTTGTTGATGTTAAAATAGCAGGTATTCTGTAGCATGCTATTTCAGAGTTAAGAGAACTGTCAAATAGGTTTTCAAAAATTAGTTGTTGTGAAAAACAGGATATTCCAAAAAACAGAACTAAAATTTTAAATATTGATTTCATTTTAAATTTTTATTAATAAATCAATTAATTTACTTCTTACATCATTTGTATAAAACGATTCATTTTTTCGACTTGGATAAACTCTGTTTGTTAACAAAACAATTGTTAGCTTTTTTTCTGGATCGACCCAAAACATAGTTCCCGTAAATCCGGTATGTCCAAAACTAGTTTTAGACAAATTTTTATTTGGATATTCTCCATAATCATTATTTGAATATGGTTTGTCAAATCCCAAACCTCTTCTAATTTGACTATTTTCAAAAGCATAAGAAGTAAATTTTTGAATAGTTGATTGTTTAAACATAGTGCTGTTAGACTCTAAAAAACTTAACAGATTCCCTACGCCTTCTGCATTCCCAAAAAGTCCAGCGTTTCCAGAAACGCCCCCCATAAAACTAGCTGCTTCATCGTGTACAAACCCATGAATCAACCCTTTTCTAAAAATAGAGTCGTATTCTGATGGGACAATTTTATCTTTGCTAAATACTTTTGTTGGATTGAAAGTAAGAGCAATTTCTTTTTTATTTATAAATGTATTTTTGAAATAATTTTCGAAAGTATAACCTGTCATTTTATAAATCAAATTAGGCACATAAAAAAAGAAAAGTCCAGAGTAATCATAGGAATCTATCCTATTTAATTTAGATTTTTTTATTCGTTTAAACAACTTTTTAGAGTATGTGTTTTTTAAAAATAAATTATTGTTCATTTTTATAGAAAATCGTTTGTCCATTTTAGTACGTACAATTGATTTTTTTAAGTTGCCGTTTCTTTTTTTAATAAAATTTTGGTGACTGATGTAAGGTATCCATCCGCTTGTATGACTCAAGCTTTGAAATATTGTTGTATTTTTTTTATTTGATCTTTTTAGTTTAGGAAAATAATCTGAAACTTTATCTTCAAGTTGTAATTTATCTTCGTCATACAATTTCATGATTGAAAACGTTGAGGCTAATACTTTTGTTAAAGAAGCTAAATCATAAACATGTTTTTGTTTGACTTTTATAATTGAATCATAAGTATGAAACCCATATGATTTATTAATTATGATGGAATCTTTAAATTTTACGAAAAGCTGAGCCCCTGGAAAGTTTTTTAAAGTGATACTAGAATTAATCAAACTATCAATTTTATCTGACTTACTAGTTTGTGATTGAACTTTTGAAACAAACAAAATCAATAATAATAAAATTTTAAATCTCATTGATTTTAGGTATTAAGGTTTCTTTATCTCCTGCAAGCTCTTTTTGTTTGATAAGTTCCTTGCGTAGTTTTAAAATTTCATTTTTATATTTTGGATTATAAATTTCATTTTTTAATTCAAACGGATCCTTAACTAAATCGTAGTACTCCCAAGCTTTTTCAGATTTTATTTTACTCGTGTTTTTTTTGTTTAATCCTTCTCCATAGAAATAAATCAATTTGTTTTTGTTACTTCTAACCCCTAAGTGAGCAGGCCTTACAGGACTGTGCTCCCAATATCTGTAATAGGTAAATTTTCTTGCAAGTGAATTGTTTTTTGATTCCAAAGATTTTCTAAAGCTTTTTCCTTGAAATGATTTTGGAGGTTTAATTCCAGCGTAATCAAGAAACAATGAAGGGATGTCTAAGTTTAATATTAAATCATCAATTCTTCGAGATTTTAAAATTTCATTAGGGTAACTAATTACAAAGGGCATTCTTGAAGACTCCTCATACATCATTCTTTTATCAAAAAAACCATGTTCACCTAAAAAATAGCCTTGATCTGATGTATAAACTATTATAGTGTTATCAATCTGTTTGGATTCTTTTAAATGGTCAATGATTTTTTGAAGATTATCATCAATTGAGGCAGCACACCTCAAAAAATCTTTTACAAATTTTTGATATGAAAAAGATCTTATTTCTTCTTTCGACATATTTTCAATTGAAAAAGGCATGCCAGGGTATTTAGTATCAGAGTTATGATCTTTGTTTTTAGAATAATTTAACCATCTGTTAGTTAAAATTTCAAGTTGTTGACCACTAAAACTTCTGCCAGAACTGGAAGGGATATAATCATGTAGAGATTCTGGCTCGGGGATATCAATATTTTTCAAAAACTCGTTGTGTCTTTCTGGATAATCAAAGGGTTCGTGAGTTGCTTTGAAATGAGTCATAAGAAAAAAAGGTTTTTCGGATTTTCTGTCCTTTAGCCATCTGACAGTTGAATTTCCTATTACATCTGATGAAAATCCGGGTTCTTCAACACCACCTTTGTATCCATCCTCCCAATTTTCTTTAGTTTTAAAGACTGGATTATTATACTTGCCTTGTCCAGGTAGAACTTTATAGTAATCAAATCCAGACGGTTCTTTTTTTAAATGCCATTTGCCAATTAAGGCAGTTTGATAACCGTTATTGTTTAAAATTTTTGCAACATTAAGACTATCCGGACTTAAATGATCGCTAAGTGTGTAGACGCCATTCTGATGACTGTATTGCCCGGTTAATATAGAGGCTCTACTGGGTACACAAATAGAATTAGTACAAAACATGTTGTTGAGTACCGTGCCATTATTTGCTAAATATTTAATAGCATCATTTTTAACATAATTATCTAATATTCCATTATAAATTCCCCAAGCTTGTGAGGTGTGGTCGTCAGCCATAATAAATAAAATATTTGGCTTTGTTTCAGGCTTACTTGTATTGCATGAGTTAATAGAGCAAAATAATACCAATACAACAAAAAGATTTTTTAAAGTTTTAATAAATGAACAAAACATAAAAACATGTGTAATAAATATTTAAATTAGAAAAAAAATTTGATCCAATATTAAAATGAGTAACATTAAACTTTTTATTATAATTTTTATAACTAGTTCAAATTATATATTATCCCAAGACATGGAAAATAAATTAGCAAACGAAAAAAGTTTATATTTAAAGCAACACGCTACCAATCCAGTTAATTGGTTCCCCTGGAACGACGAAGCTTTATCTTTAGCTAAAAACTCAGATAAGTTACTTTTAATTAGTGTAGGATATTCATCCTGTCATTGGTGTCATGTTATGGAAGAGGAGAGCTTTACAGACGATGATGTGGCTCAGGTTATGAATTTAAATTTCATTAATATTAAAATTGACAGAGAAGAAAGACCAGACTTAGACGAAATCTATATGAAAGCATTGGTTCTAATGACAGGAAGTGGAGGTTGGCCAATGAATATTATAGCCCTTCCTGATGGCACACCAATATGGGGAGGAACTTACGTTCCTAAAACACAATGGATTCAAGTTTTAAATCAAGTTAGCGGATTTTATAAGACTAGAAAACCAGACGTCTTAGAGTATGCTAATAGCGTCAGAGAGGGTGTAAAAAAAGAAGCTTTAGTAAAACCATCTCCAAGAGACGAAACATATTCAAGTGAGCTACAAATTGAGCTGGCTGAAAAAGCCTTTAAATATTCAGACAAAATAAATGGGGGAATTGGCAGTGGCCAGAAATTTCCTTTACCCTCAATGTTAAATTTCTTTATGAGATTTTCAAATGAGTATAGTAATCAAGAAATGAAAGATTTTGTCTACAATTCTTTGATGCAAATCTCCCGTGGAGGAATAAATGACAGAATTGACGGCGGATTCCACAGATACACTGTTGACAACACTTGGCATATTCCTCATTTTGAAAAAATGCTATACGATAATGCCCAGCTTTTAAGTACTTACTCAAGCGCTTTCAAAGCATTTAAAGAAGA
>PADT01000034.1 GCA_002700465.1 Flavobacteriaceae bacterium
GTAACATTCCTAAATAAATTGCACAATCTCTTGCGTTATATCTTGGCGCTGGATTAAATTGTTTAAAAGCATTTTCATGTTCTTCATCAACTATAATTAAACTTAACTTTTTAAAAGGCAAAAAAATTGATGATCTCGCACCCAAAATTATTTTACCAGAACTTTTTAAAACATTTTTCCAGGTTTCGGTTCTTTGATCTAATGAGTATTTTGAATGGTAAACTAATAATTTATCTCCAAAATATTTTTTTAATCTAACAATTAACTGAGTTGTTAATGAGATTTCAGGAACTAGATACAACACTTGATTGTTATTTTCTAATTCTTTTTGAATCAAATTTGCATATATCTCAGTTTTTCCAGATGATGTAACACCATGAAGAAGAGAAACATTTTTATCTAAAAAATTTGATTCTATATCAATCAATGCATTATTTTGATTAGCACTTAGTTTTTTGGGTTTAATTAATTTTTCAATTTCAAATTGAGTTCTATCAATTATTTCTTCAGACTTTAATAAAATTTTAGATTTAATTAAATTATTAATAGTTGCTCTTGAAACATTATAAAAATTAATCAATTCGTCAAAAGTAAATTTTGAGTTATTCTTATTAGACTTTAATCCGTTAACTACAATTAATTGTGATTTTTTTCTTTTTAATTTTTTATTTAATTCCTCTATGGGAATGCATTGATTTAAAGAAATTAAATTAATTGATTTAGGCTTAAAATAATCATAAACTTCTTCTTTCAGAGTAATAATTGAATGTAATAATAATTCATTTATTGCTTTATTAATTTTTGATTTTTCTAATTTTCCAATCAAATCCTTGTAAGAAAATTTTTGGTTTATCATTAATAAATCAAAAATCAGTTTTGAATTAATACCTATATTAAGTCCTGAAATATCCTGTTTTAATAATAGTATTTCACTTTCACTTTTAAGTAATAACAACTTAGGTAAAGCAACTTTTATAACTTGACCAATTGGGGTCATGTAGTATTCTGAAATCCAGTTAAAAAACAACAATTGATTTTGGGTAACACATGGCTCGTTATCAATAATAAATTCAATTTCTTTAGGTTCGTAAGAAACTGGAACTTGATTGTGCTTACGAATAACTATTCCAGTAGTAAATTTAGATTTACCAAAAGGAACCATAACTCGAAATCCCGGATTAATAAAATTAAACTCATCTTGATTAATACTATAGGTAAAAGTAGATTTTATCGGAAGAGGAATGATTACATCAATAAAATTCATAATCAGTTTTTTATAAAAGCAGGAAAAACAATAGTAATCATTAACATATATTTACAATTAAATATAAAATTAAAATTGATCAAATATTGAGTTTATGCAGATTAAGTTAATAGTGGTAGGAAAAACTAAAAACAAAGAATTGAACAGTTTAATAGAAAATTATATTAAACGCATTAATTTTTTTAACAAATTCAAAATAATTGAAGTCAACTCACCTAAAACAAAAAAAAATAATGCAAGCGAGATAAAAAAAATAGAAGGAGAAAATATTTTAAAAAAAATAGAACATAATGAAATTCTGTTTTTACTAGATGAAAAAGGTAAAAATTATGATTCTAGAGAATTTGCTAGATTTTTGAAAATTAAATTTCATGAAAATAAAAAAATTGTTTTTGCTATTGGAGGAGCTTTTGGATTTTCAGAAAATTTGTATAGTAAATCTGCAGGATTAATATCTTTGTCAAAAATGACGTTTTCGCATCAAATAATCAGATTATTTTTTTCCGAACAATTATACAGAGCATTTACAATTTTAAATAATCACCCTTATCATAATGATTAAAATATGGATTTAATATTCGCAACAGCAAATCAAAACAAATTAATAGAAATAAATAAAATTATCCCAAATAATGTAAATATTATAAGTTTTGAAGATTTGAAATTTGATGAAGAAGTTCCTGAAAATGAAAATACAATAAAGGAAAATGCAATTTTTAAAGCAAAATATATTTACAATAAATTTAATACTAATGTTTTCTCTGATGATACAGGGTTAGAGGTAGAAATTTTAAATGGAGAACCTGGCGTTTATTCTGCAAGATATGCGGGAGATGCATGTAATTCTCAAGACAATATCAATAAACTGTTAAATAAATTGGAGAATAAAAAAAATAGAAATGCGAAATTTAAAACTGTAATAGCATTAATTCTAGATAACAAAATTCATACTTTTGAAGGAATTGTTGAAGGAAAGATTTTGAAAAATCAAGTAGGAAACAACGGCTTTGGTTATGATTCAATTTTTTCTCCTTTAGGATACAATAAATCTTTCGCAGAACTTTCATTAAAAGAAAAAAACCTAATAAGTCATAGATCTTTAGCAATAAAAAAAATGATGAACTTTATCTCTTAATTTTTTTGTTAAATTTTGTTTAAAATGATAGTATATCTTTAATTACTTGTATTTTTGAAATTCATGAATAAATTTTTTAAATTTTTATTTTTCACTATTATTTTTGGATTATTTTCAAACTTATCTTTTTCACAAAATCAAAATCTAATAGCATTTGTTGAAAATTCATCTGATAACAAACCTATACCGAGTGTACATGTAATTAATTTAAGTCAAGTGGTTGGTGTTATAACAGACAATAAAGGAAAGTTTGATATTCCAGCAAAATTAAATGATACACTTTATCTATCTTATTTAGGTTTTAAATCAATTAAAGTTAGAGTGACTAATGATTTATTAAAATTTGAAAATTCTAAAATTCAATTGACGGAATTAGCTTATGCTTTAGAAGAAGTTATTGTAAAACCGTATGAATTAACTGGATATCTTGAAATTGATGCTAAAAATGTTCCAGTAAGTCAATCATATCGCTATAGTATTCCTGGATTACCCTCAAGGGGATATGAAGGAGGATCCAGAAATTCAGGGGCATTTTCAAAAGTAATTAACGCAATTTTTAATCCAGCAGATTTTCTTTATAATTTATTTGGCAAACAACCACGACAATTTAAAAAGCTAAAACAAATGAAAGAAGATTTTAGAATTCGTGAGCTTTTATCTTCAAAATTTGATAGAGAAACATTAGTTGAATTACTTCAAGTTCAAAAAATTGATATTGATGAAATTTTAAGAAACTGTAATTTTTCAGATAGCTTTATTCAAACCGCCAATGATTTACAAATTCTTGATGCTATTAGTGGTTGTTACGAAGAATTTAAAGTTCTTAATAGAAAATAACTATTTTTAAAAAAGCTTACATTTGTACCCCATTTAAATGAATTGTCATGACCTTAAATACTCTTAACGCTATCACTCCAATTGATGGCAGGTATTATAACAAAACTAACGAATATTCAAATTATTTCTCAGAAAAAGCTCTTATAAAATATAGAGTTTTAGTAGAGATCGAATACTTTTTAGCATTAACAAAAACTAAAATTCCTGTTTTTAAAAACTTTCCTCAAAAATCTATTAAGAATATTAAAAAAATCTATTTAGATTTTTCACACGAAGATGCAATTACTATTAAGGAGATTGAAAAAGAAACTAATCATGATGTTAAAGCGGTTGAATACTTTATTAAAAATAAATTTAAAGATTTACAATTAGACAAATATTTAGAGTACATACATTTTGGTCTAACATCTCAAGATATAAACAATACAGCTGTTCCTCTTTCAATTAGAGATGCTTTATTAAAAGTTTATCTTCCGGAATTAAATGAATTAGTAAACTTACTAAGTGAAAAAGTTTTGGAATATAATGATATTTCTATGTTAGCACGTACTCATGGTCAACCTGCTTCACCAACAAGATTAGGCAAAGAAATTAACGTTTTTAAAGTTAGAATTAATGAACAGTTAAAATATTTACATTCAATTCCTTTTGCAGCTAAATTTGGAGGAGCGACTGGTAACTTCAATGCTCATGTTATTGCTTTTCCCTCTATAGACTGGAAACATTTCGCTAATAAATTAATTACTGATTTAGGACTTTATCATTCTTTTCCTACAACTCAAATTGAACACTATGATCATTTAGCTTCTTTATTTGATTGTTTGAAAAGAATAAATACCATAATTATTGATTTTAATAGAGATGTATGGTCATATATTTCAATGGATTATTTCAAACAAAAAATAAACAAAAAAGAAGTTGGCTCATCTGCAATGCCGCACAAAGTTAACCCGATTGATTTTGAAAATTCTGAAGGAAATCTAGGGCTAGCAAACGCTTTATTTGAACATCTATCATCGAAACTTCCTGTTTCAAGATTACAGAGAGATTTAACAGACAGTACTGTTCTAAGAAATGTTGGTGTTCCTTTTAGCCACTCATCTATAGCTATAAAATCGACAATTAAAGGAATAAATAAACTGATAGTTAATAGGGATAAAATTGAAAATGATTTAAATAACAACTGGGCAGTTGTAGCTGAAGCTATTCAAACTATTTTAAGAAGAGAGGGATATCCAAATCCTTATGAAACGTTAAAAGAATTGACCAGAAAAAATACAGCTATAAATCAAGAAACTATAAGACTATTTATAGACACATTGAATGTAAATACTGAAGTTAAAGAAGAATTAAAAAAAATAAGTCCTAAAAATTATACAGGAATTTAAGATATTACTCTCCACTTAGGGGTCTATCTACAATATCAGTTTCTATACCAATTCTAAAATTTCCATTAGATATTTTTGTAACATCTTTATCAATCTTTCCAAACTCTTTTGATGTATCGTTAAAATGATTTACTGCCGCACTTAAAGATTTACCCAATCTGTTATGAGAGTTATGGTATGAATTTAAATGATTTGTCAGTTTTTGAACATTTTTAATTACTTCATCTACTGATTTTTCAAATTTTAAATTATTTAGAGCTTTCATTGTAATTTGAAGCATTGGAAAAAGACTCATTGGAGAGACTATCATTACTTTTTTATCATAGGCATAAGAAACTAAATCTTTAGAGTTTATTTGAAGAGATCCTACTCTATTGTTTAATAAATCCTGATAAAGTCCATCAGCTGGAATAAACATAAAAGCATAATCTAGTGTTTTTTCTGAGGGTCTTATATACTTTGAAGTTTCATCAATTCTAGATTTTATATCAATTCTAAATTTTTTTTCTAAATTTTCTATTTCTGAAGAATCAGAACTCTCAATCATTTTGTTATAGTTGTCTAAAGAAAATTTTGCGTCAATAGGAATAATATGTTCATTGACTTTTACAATAGCATCAACAATCTCACCATTATTAAATGAATATTGCATTCTAAAAATTTCAGGTGGCAAAACATTTGCTAATAAATTTTCTAATTGAATTTCTCCAAAAATTCCTCTTTGTTTTTGATTTCCTAATATCTTTTCTAAAGATTTCATTTGGTTAGCAAAACTTAAAACCTGCTTATTTGTTCCCTTAATTTTCTCTAACTCAACAGTTACATCTTTAATTACTTTGTTTGAATCAGAGAATTGCTTTTGGATATCTTCTTTTGATGTCTTATGAAAATCATTAATTTCCTTATTTATTGTAGATAACTTAGATTCTAATTCTAATCTACTTTTTTCAGAATTTTCACCAACTTCCTTTCTAATGTTTTGAATCTCACTGCTTAAGTTATTTGTAAGTTGAACTAAAAGCTCGCTAGATGAATTATTATTTTTATTTTTTAAAATAAAAATTAAAAAAACAACTAAAACTAAAAGAACTATTAAAAGAGCTATATCCATATCTCTAATATAGAAATATTATTATTTAGTTAAATACATTTTTCTTCTTGAATATAATTCGTAAAACTGGTCATCTTTTAAGTCATCAATAAACAAAATACTTTCACCAGTACTTTTCATTTCAGGTCCTAAGCTTTTATTAACATTTGGAAATTTATTAAAAGAAAAAACAGGCTGTTTAATTGCAAAACCTTTTAAATTAGGTTTGTAATCAATATCAGAAACTTTAAGCTTCCCTAACATCACTTTAGTTGCATAATTAACATAGGGCTGTTTATAAGCTTTTGCAATAAAAGGAACTGTTCTTGACGCTCTTGGATTAGCCTCGATTATGTACACAATTTCATTTTTTATTGCAAACTGAATATTAATAAGACCAACTGTTTTTAGTGAAATTGCAATTTTTTTAGTGTGATCAATAATTTGTTGCATAACTAACTTGCCAAGGTTAAAAGGAGGAAGTGTTGCATTTGAGTCCCCTGAATGAACTCCACAAGGTTCAATATGTTCCATTATTCCAATTATTAACACATCTTCGCCGTCACAAATAGCATCAGCTTCAGCTTCAATAGCACCATCTAAATAATGATCTAACAATAACTTATTATTTGGAATTTTCTGTAATAAGTCAACAACATGTGCTTCTAATTCTTCCTTGTTTATAACAATTTTCATTCCTTGTCCTCCTAGAACATATGAAGGTCTAACTAAAATAGGAAAATTAAGCGTATCAGATAATTTCAAAGCTTGATCAGCAGTTTCAGCAACTCCAAATTCGGGATAAGGAATATTATTTTCCTTAAGTAATGTCGAAAAACTTCCTCTATCTTCAGCTAAGTCTAAAGCTTGATAAGTAGTACCCATTATCTTAACTCCGTATCTGTCGAGCTTTTCAGCTAATTTTAATGCTGTTTGTCCGCCAAGTTGAACAATAACACCCTCAGGTTTTTCATGCTCAATTATATCATAGATATGTTCCCAAAAAACAGGTTCAAAATAAAGCTTATCAGCTGTATCAAAATCAGTTGAAACAGTTTCAGGATTACAATTAATCATTATAGTCTCATAACCACACTCAGCTGATGCTAAAACACCATGAACGCAGCAATAATCAAATTCAATCCCTTGTCCAATTCTATTTGGTCCAGAACCTAAAACAATAATTTTTTTCTTATCAGAAACTTTACTTTCATTTTGAGTAACAATGGTTCCATCCGAAAGTTGAATTTCTTCTTCAAAAGTAGAATAATAGTAAGGGGTTAATGCTTTAAATTCAGCTGCACATGTATCGACAAGCTTAAATACTCTATTAATATTAAAACTTTTTCTTTTTTTATTAACGATACTTTCCATACATCCAAGCATGTGCGCGATTTGACGGTCGGCAAATCCTTTTTGTTTAGCTTCTAACATTAAATCTTTAGAAATAGTATCTACATTAAATTCAGAAATTTCTTTTTCTAAATTAACAAGGGATTCATATTGTCTTAAATACCACATGTCTATTCTAGTAATTTCATTTATTCTATCAAGTGAAATTCCCATTTTAATAGCATCGTAAATAACAAAAACCCTGTCCCAACTTGCATTAGTAAGTTTATCTATTACCTGTTGATAATCGGTATATCCTTTTCCATCTGCACCTAAACCATTTCTTTTAATTTCTAAACATTGAGTAGCTTTATGTAATGCTTCAATGAAAGATCTTCCAATTCCCATTACTTCCCCTACTGATTTCATTTGAAGTCCTAAAGTTCTTTCAGAACCTTCAAATTTATCAAAATTCCATCTTGGTATTTTTACAATTACATAGTCTAAAGTTGGCTCAAATAAGGCTGAAGTTGATTTTGTTATTTGATTATTTAATTCATCTAAGCTATAACCTATCGCTAATTTGCTAGCAACTTTTGCTATTGGATAGCCAGATGCTTTTGAAGCTAAAGCAGAAGATCTTGAAACCCTAGGATTAATTTCAATGGCAATTATATCTTCTTTTTCATCAGGACTTACTGCAAACTGAACATTACATCCCCCTGCAAAATCTCCAATACTTCTCATCATTTTTATTGCCATATCTCTCATCCTTTGATATGCAGAATCTGATAATGTCATAGCTGGTGCAACAGTGATGGAATCTCCTGTGTGAATACCCATGGGATCCATATTTTCGATTGTACAAATTATAACAACATTATCATTTTTATCTCTTAATAATTCTAATTCGTATTCTTTCCAACCCATTAAAGCTTTATCTATTAAAACTTCATGAATTGGCGAAGCTTCAAGTCCTCTAGTCAATAATTCATCAAAATTTTCAGCTTTATAAACAAGAGAAGCTCCACTTCCACCCAAAGTGAATGAAGGACGAATAACCAAGGGAAAACCAAATTCCTGGGCTATCTCTTTACCTTTTAAAAAAGATGTTGCAGTTTTAGCTGGTGCAACAGGAATGTCAATAGTTTTTAATAATTGTTTAAATTTTTCTCTATCCTCAGTGATATTAATAGCATCAATATCAACTCCAATAATTTCAATATTATATTCCTCCCAAATTCCTTTTTCATCAGCTTCAATACATAAATTAAGAGCAGTTTGTCCCCCCATTGTAGGTAAAACTGCATCAATTTTATGATTTGATAATATCTCTTTAATTGAATTAGTGTTTAATGGCTTTAAATATATATGATCTGCCATAACAGGATCTGTCATTATTGTAGCAGGATTAGAATTAATAAGAATAGTTTCTATTCCGTCTTCTCTAAGAGATCTTAAAGCTTGGGATCCTGAATAATCGAATTCGCATGCTTGACCTATAACTATTGGACCTGATCCAATTATCAATATACTTTTTAAATCTTTTCTTAATGGCATTTATATAATATTAATTTGGTTGATGAATATATATAAAAAAAGGTGTTACTTAAAAAGTAACACCTTAATTTTTTAAAGTTTTTATTCACTTATTTTTTATGTCTTGGTTCAGATGAAACAGAAATCTTATTTCTTCCCTTAGCTCTTCTACTAGCTAAAACTTTTCTACCACTTGGTGTAGACATTCTTTCTCTGAATCCGTGTTTATTACGTCTTTTTCTTTTTGAGGGTTGAAAAGTTCTTTTCATTTGAATTAATTAACTATTTTTACTAAAATTTGAGGCCAAATATACAATAAGTTTAAACTAACTCAAATGTATTGTTCAAAAAATTTAAAGTTTAAAAATTAATTAAAAAACTGATAATCAATGTATCCAAAAACTATAAAACTAATATTAGCAATTTCGACACTAATTTATTCGATTTATCAATTTTACGAAAATAATATTGGTAATGGAATAGCTTTAATTTTTTTGGCCATAATTTTCATTTTTCTTTATTATAAAAATGAAATTATACTGATAATTTTTTTTAAACTAAGAAAACAAGATTTTGACGGAACAGAAAAATGGTTGAAAAAAATAAAAAATCCAGATAGTTCTTTAACTAAAAAACAGGTTGGTTATTATAACTATTTATGGGGAATAGTATGCTCACAAACAAACCTAACCAAAGCTGAAAAATATTTTAAAAAAGCTATTTCAATTGGATTATCTATGGATCATGACTTAGCAATGGCCAAATTAAGTTTAGCTGGAATATTAATTCAAAAAAGAAGAAAAAGAGAAGCAACTACATTATTAAATGAAGCTAAGAAATTAGATAAACAAAAAATGTTATTGGATCAGATTAAAATGATGCAACAGCAAATGAAAAGAATTTAGTTCAAATTATTAAGAAAATAATTATTTAACCAGTCTGCTCTTTTTAGTATCATAGTATGGTCTCCTCTTTCTACAGGAATGTAATTTTTTATATTAAGTACTGGAAAAACTAAATCATAAGTTCCATGAATATGAATAACACCCTTTAATGGAGAAGTTTGATTCCAGTTAACCATCTCCCTAATTGCCCATTTTAAATAATTTTCATCTCTAACTGAAAGATATTTTCTATAAAGATTAACTTTTCGTTTAATTTTTGGTCCCAAAACAAAGGCCAACAAAGATTCGAAATCATTTAACCAAGTTACAGGAAGAAGTTTGTAACTCTTAGTTTTCTTAGCAAATTTCATTGAATTTGATAATTCTTTATTAGATTTTACACTTGAAATAATTACAACTTTTTTAATTTTTAAAATTTTTGATAATTCTTGAACAATTACACCACCAAAAGAAACTCCAACAAGAATTGAGTCCTTATGCTTTATGTATTTTGAAAGTCTAATAACATAATCTTGAAGAGACTCATTTTTTAAAGGAGAAATCCAATTTAAATAATGTGGCTTAAAATTTGAACTTAGTTTAATTCTTTCAAAAATAAGCGGATTTGCACACATACCTGGCATAAAATAAACATGAGTTTTATTTTTCAGAGTCATTAAAATCTATTTTTATTATCTTTGTAAAACTTTACAAAATTAGCTAATAGATATTTAATGGGAAATTTAATTATTAACGACAACTTGTTCTTACGACAATACGAGGTTGAAATTGAAGATGATCTAGCTATTATTGAATACGCACTTCAAGACAGAAAAATATTTTTAACAAAACTTATAATACCATCTTCAAATAAAGATGAAAATTTTGAAGAAAAATTTATAAGGGAAGTTTTTGAAATTATTAGGGAAAAAAATATTAGGATAATGCCAACCTCTCCACAGGTCAGAAAATTTATTAAAAAAAACAAAGAATTTAAAGATATGCTTCCTATTGGAGTTAGACTTTAATTTTTAGTTCTGACTTCTTTCCTATTACCAATCCATCACTATCAATATCTTCTAAATCAAAAGGAATAATCTTATCTGTTAAATTTTTTCTCCAATCAGATTTCACTCTAACATAGTTATTAGAAAAACCATAAATAAACCCATTTCTATTTTCGGTTTCAAACAAAACATCTTTTGTGCTTCCTAATTGCGATTTATAAAATTTTCTTTTTAGTTGAACAGAAAGAGATCTTAGTAACTTACTTCGTTTTGATCTAATGTTTTTAGAAATAATGTTTTTTAAATTAATGGCCTCAGTATTATCACGTTCAGAATAAGTAAAAACATGAAGATATGATAAGTTTAAACTTTTTATAAAATTATAGGTTTCTAGAAAATCTTCATCTGTCTCGCCAGGAAAACCAACGATAACGTCGGCACCAATACATGCGTTAGGAATAACTTTTTTTATATAATCAATTCTATTTTTATAAAGTTTACTAAGGTATCTCCTTTTCATAAGTTTTAAAACAGAATCACTTCCACTCTGCATAGGGATATGAAAATGGGGAACAAATTTATTACTTTTAGAAACAAAATCTATAATATCATTAGTTAATAAATTAGGTTCAATTGAGGATATTCTAACCCTAGAAATTCCATCAACTTTATCAAGGGCACTAACCAAGTCTAAAAAAGTATTTTCATGATTTTTATTACCAAACTCTCCCTTTCCATAATCTCCAATGTTAACTCCAGTTAACACAATTTCTTTAATTCCAGAACTAGAAATAGATTTTGCTGCATTTACAATATTATCAAGCTTATCACTTCTTGAAATTCCCCTTGCCAAAGGAATTGTACAATAAGTACACTTATAGTCACATCCATCTTGAACTTTCAAAAAAGATCTTGTTCTCTCTCCGATAGAGTAACTAGATTGATAAAAATCGGTTTCTTTTATTTCACAAGAATGAACAGAACCTATATTATTTTTTTTCAAATCATTTAAATAATCCAATATTTTGAACTTTTCTTTACTTCCAAGAACCAAATCAACCCCATTTACTTTAGCTAATTCTTCAGGCTTTAGTTGTGCATAACATCCAATAGCAATTAAAAAAGCTTCAGGATTTAATTTTAAAGCTTTTGAAACATAAGATTTAAATTGCTTGTCTGCATTTTCTGTAACAGAACAGGTATTAATTACATAAATATCAGAGAATTGATCAAACTTTACCACAGAATAGCCTACATCTTCAAATTGTCTTGAAATAGTAGAAGTTTCAGAAAAATTAAGTTTGCAACCTAAAGTAGTTAAAGCAACCTTATGATTTTGGCTCATATTGATTTTAAACTCTTAAATTAGCTTGCAAATATAGGAATCAATATTTATGATTTACAAGTCAAAGTTTTCAATACACTTTTTAATAATAACTGTATTAATAATTATAGGATGTTCTGAAAGTGTATTGATTGATGAAAAGAAAGTATTTAGATATAATGAACATTCTAATATTTCATCATTAGATCCAGTTTACTCTAGTACATTAAGAAATATTTGGCCAGTTAATCAGATATTTAACGGATTAGTTCAGTTAGACGATTCGTTAAAAGTAAAACCAGATTTAGCAAAAAACTGGATAATATCAAAAAACGGTTTAGAATATAAGTTTTTGATAAAAAAACATATTTTCTATCACCATTCTAAAACTTTTGGTAGAGATTCTACAAGAGCGGTTAATGCATCAGATTTTGAATATAGTTTTAAGCGATTAAATGATCCCCAATTAGGATCACCAGGGTCTTGGGCTTTGAAAAATGTGAGTAGTTTTAAGGCAGAAAATGACAGCGTATTTGTTATAAAATTAAAAAAACCTTTTGCAGCATTTTTAGGCTTACTATCTATGAAATATTTTTCAGTTGTTCCTTTTGAAGCAGTAAATTATTATGGAGATAAGTTTGGTAAAAATCCAATTGGAACTGGTCCTTTCAAATTTAAAAGATGGGAAGAAAACATAAAATTAGTTTTAAGAAAAAACTATTTGTATTTCGAAAAAGACAGAAAAGGAAAAAACCTACCCTATCTTGAAGCTATCTCAATTACATTTCTTCCTGATAAGAAAAGTGAATTTATGGAATTTGCTCAAAATAAAATTGATTTTATTAACTCAATAGATTCATCTTTTAAAGATCAATTAATTTCTATTAATGGAAATTTAAAAAAAGAACATTCCAAAAAAATAAAACTTATCTCAGGGCCATATTTAAATACGGAGTATATAGGATTCTATCTTGGTGATAAAAAAAGTCAAATTCATTCAAAAAAACTAAGATTAGCTATAAACTATGCGATTGATAGAAAAAAAATGATGAAATATTTAAGAAACAATATTGGATACCCAGCTAATAATGGTTTTGTTCCATTAGGATTAAATATGGAAAATTCTGTAAAAGGATTTAATTATAATTTAAAAAAAGCAAAAACATTAGTTCAAGAATATAAAGTAGAAAATAATAAAGAAAAAATAGAACTTATACTCACTAGTGATGCAAATTATTTAGACATAGTTGAATTTATACAAAGAGAACTTCAGAAAATTGACATTGACTTATCAATTAATATTGTTCCTGCCTCTACCTTAAGACAAGGTAAGTCAAACGGTAAATTTGAAATGTTTAGAGCTAGTTGGATAGCTGATTATCCAGATAGCGAGAATTATTTGAGTTTATTTTACTCAAAAAATTTAGCTCCAAATGGTCCAAATTATACACACTTCAAAAGCATTGAATACGATAGACTATTTGAAAGTACATATCAGGAGCAAAACAGTTTAATTAGAAAAAATATATATAAAGAACTAGACAGTTTAGTTTTGGAAAACTCACCTATTATTCCCCTTTACTATGATAAAGTTATGAGGTTTAGTCAAAAAAATATTGAAGGATTGACAACTAATCCAGTAAATCAATTGAATTTAAAGAAGGTTTATAAAAAGTAAATTACTTTTTGGCTTTAGCATATCTATTTTTGAACTTATCAATTCTTCCAGCAGTATCAATAAGTTTTGTTTTACCAGTGTAAAACGGATGAGAAGTCCTAGATATTTCTAATTTTACAAGAGGATAAGTAACACCTTCATGTTCAATTGAATCTTTACTTTCAACTGTTGATTTAGTAATAAAAACATCGTCATTAGACATATCTTTGAAAGCAACTAATCTGTAATTTTCTGGGTGTATACCTTGTTTCATTTTTATAATAATTGGATGCAAATTTAATTCTTTTTTATCAATTTGCAACTTTATCTAATTTATTACTAATCAAGTATTCAAATATTAGCTATTTTTACATCAAAATAAATATTATGGAACAAATCAGTACAAAACAATATATGATTAATTATGGTTTAATGACTAGTGTTGTATTACTAACTTTTAGTTTAATGTTGTTTTTTTTAGATGCTCATTACGAACAAGATACTGTTGTACAAATAACAAACTCTGTAATTACATTTGCTGGAATTACTCTTGGATGTTTAGCCTATAAAAAAGCTAATGATAATAATATTCAAGCCAGTACAGTTAGAAAAATGGGGACAGGAATGTCTTTGATAATAGCACTAGTATCTATATTTTACACATTGTTTTTAACCAACGTTATGGAACCTGATTTTATGGATAAAGTATTAGAAATTTCATACAATCAAACCATGCAGGATTATCCTGAAGCTCTTAACGGTATGGATTTAAATACATTTATAGAAAACTCTAAACCTTTTACTTTCTTAACATATCCAATGATTTTAATTTTCACTTTACTATTTGGTTTTTTGTACAGTGTTGTTTTGGGGCTTTTCATTAAAACAAAAAAACAGCTTTAACTAGTTGAAAATGAATATTTCTGTAGTTATACCGCTTTTAAATGAGCAAAATTCTCTTGAGGAATTAACAAGCTCAGTATCCTTTATTATTAATAATTTAAAACTTGAATTTGAAATTATTTTAATAGATGACGGTAGTACAGATAATTCATGGAAAATTATTTCAAAAATTTGCTCAAGTAATAAAAATATAAAGGCAATAAGATTCTTAAAAAACTTTGGTAAATCTCAAGCACTTTCTGCGGGCTTCAAAGCCTGTAATGGCGATGTAGTTATAACAATGGATGCCGATTTACAAGATGATCCAAATGAAATTCCAGAGCTTTACAAAAAAATTAGTGAAGAAAATTTTGATTTAGTTTCTGGATGGAAAAAAGTTAGATACGATTCTATAATTTTTAAGAATTTTCCGTCAAAAATTTTCAACTGGGCTGCAAGAACAACTTCAGGAATAAAACTTAATGATTTTAACTGTGGAATAAAGGCATACAAGAAAGAAGTAATTAAACAGATTAAATTAACTGGCGGAATGCACAGATACATTCCTGTACTTGCTAAAAACGCAGGATATAATAGAATCACTGAAAAAATTGTAATACACCATCCCAGAAAGCATGGAGAAACAAAATATGGAATAGATAGATTTATTAAAGGTTTTTTAGACTTAATAACATTGTGGTTTATTCATAAATTTGGAAAAAGACCAATGCATTTCTTTGGGCTAATAGGGACTATTATGTTATTAGTTGGATTCTTTTTTTCAGCATATTTGGGTATCGATAAATTATTTCTTCAAACATCTGGTAGATTAATCACAGAAAGACCTGAATTTTACATTTCATTGGCTACAATGATAATGGGCTCTCAGTTCTTTCTTGCCGGGTTTTTAGGAGAAATCATACTTCGAAATAGAAAAATTAAAAAACAATATATAATTACAGAAAAAATAAATGAATGATAACTTAGTAATTGAAGAAAATTATAATAATTGGACTCAATCTCCATTCGATACATCTACAATTCAAGATGTTAAAAATTTAAAAAACAATAATCCAATTGAGTTCAAAGAATCATTTTATAAAAATTTATCTTTTGGAACTGGTGGAATGAGAGGGATTGTAGGTTTAGGACCAAACCGAGTTAATAAATATACTTTTGGCAAAAACACACAGGGAATTTCAAACTTTATAAACAATACTTCTTCAAAAAAAGAATCCATTGTTATTGCTTACGATTGTAGAAATCAAAGTAAAGAATTGGCAAATCAAGTAGCTGATGTTTTTAGTTCAAATGGTATTAATGTATTCCTTTTTAGCTCAATTAGACCTACTCCAGAACTTTCTTATGCTTTAATAAAATTAAAATGTATTTGTGGTATTGTTTTAACAGCATCTCATAATCCACCTGAATACAATGGATATAAAGTATATTGGAAAGATGGTGGTCAAATTGTTCCTCCAATTGATAAAAAACTGATTGACGAAATTAATTCAGTAAAATTCAAAGAAATTAAATTTAAAAGAAATAATTCTCTTGTTAATTTAATTGATAAAGAAATAGATACTGATTTTATTAACGATTCAATTTTAAATGGAAAGATTGGAGTGTCCAACAGAGCAAATTATAAAATTGTTTTTACTCCAATTCACGGTACATCTTATAAAATACTGCCAGAGGTGTTAAAAGGAGCTGGTTTTAATGATTTACATATCGTTAAAGAACAAGCAATTCCTGATGGTAATTTTAGTACTGTAAAATCACCTAATCCAGAAGAGCCAGAAGCTTTAAGCATGGCAATAGATTTGGCAAAAGCAGTTGATGCCGATATTGTGATTGGAACGGATCCGGATGCAGATAGAGTTGGTTTAGCTGTTAAAAACAATAGTAATGAATATTATCTTTTGAACGGAAATCAAATGATGATCATTTTAACAGAATTTATTTTAAGTAAAAGAAAAAAATTAAATAAATCATTTTTCATTGGATCAACTGTTGTTTCAACTGCATTGATTAAAAATATAGCTGAAAGTTATAATGTTGATTTTAAAGTAGGATTAACAGGTTTTAAATGGATAGGAAAGATGATACATGATTTTCCAAGCCAGAACTTTATTTCTGGAGGAGAAGAAAGCTACGGATTTATGGTAGGTGATTTTGTAAGAGATAAAGATGCTATAACCTCTGCCCTAGTTGCATGTGAAGTTGGGTCGGAATGCAAATCAAAGGGTATTAACATGATTGATTATTTAATAGATTGTTATATCAAATATGGATTTTTTAAGGAAAAACTAATATCAATTGAGAAAAAAGGAGCTGAAGGCTTAAAAGAAATTAGTTCAATTATGAATAAACTAAGAAATTATAAAATAAAATCTTTGGACGGTAGTAAATTAATCTCTTTTAAAGATTTCCAATCTTCACAAGAAATTAATCAAATAAGTGGTGAAATCAATATTTTAAATTTTCCTAAATCTAATGTTTTGATTTTTGAATCTGAAGACGGAACAACTGTTGCAGCTAGACCAAGTGGAACTGAACCAAAAATAAAGTTTTACATTAGTGTAAATACTGTTCTTAAGTCAAAAGACGATTATAATAGAGTAAATCAAATTTTGAATGATAAAATAGTTAATTTAACTAAAGAATTTAATTTTTAATCATTGGAGTATTTTAAAAAAATATTCAAGTATTCAAGGCCCTTTAAAAAATATATTTTTTTAAATATTTTTTTTAATATTCTTTATGCTTTATTTAGTGCTTTATCTTTTTTATCATTGATGCCGATGCTAGAGGTTTTATTTGGAGAAAATAAAAAAACCTACACCAAACCAGAATTTGATGGAATTTACGGATTTGGCAATAATTTAGAAGGGTGGCTTAATTATCAAGTTAGTAGCTTCTCAGGTGAAGATCCACAAAAAGCTTTAATTTTTGTAATTGCAGCAATAATCATCTTGTTTTTTCTTAAAAATTTTTTCAACTATCTAGCAATGTATTTTATAACTTTTTTGAGAAATGGAATTTTAACTCATTTAAGAGGAGATGTTTATAAAAAAATTGTTAGTATGCCTATAGCTTTCTTTACAGAAAAGAAAAAGGGAGATGTGATTTCGAGGATTACTGCTGATGTGTTAGAAATTCAACATTCATTTTTGTCAATTCTTGAATTAATAGTCAGAGAGCCTTTAACGATATTTTTTACAATTTCAGCAATGTTTTTAATAAGTTTCAAGCTTACTGCATTTGTTTTAATCTTTATACCAATTTCTGGATTTTTAATTTCTTTAATTGGAAGATCTCTTAAAGCTACTTCAACTTTAGTTCAAAATGAACAGGCTGAGTTTTTATCAATTACTGAGGAAACACTGCATGGTTTAAAAATTATTAAAGGTTTTGTTTCAGAACTTTTTTTTATAGAAAAATTCAACAAGTCTAATAATAAATTTTACAATTACTCCAATAAATTAATCAACAGACAAAACTTAGCTAGTCCAGTAAGTGAATTTTTAGGTATTTCAGTGATTGGAGTATTACTTTGGTATGGAGGGCAACTAGTTTTAATAGATCAAGAACTAAATCCCGCTGCATTTATCACTTATATGGGGCTTGCATATGGAGTTCTAACCCCTGCCAAAGCAATTAGTAAGGCATCTTATTCAATAAAAAAAGGTAACGCAGCTGCAGAAAGAGTACTTGAAATTTTAGATTCAAAATCTTCAATTAATGAAATTTCAAAACCTTTAAATAAACAATCTTTTGATTCAGAAATTAGCTTTGAAAATGTTAGTTTCAGATATGAAAACTCAATTGTTTTAAAGAATATTAATTTTAAAATCAAAAAAGGTCAAACTGTAGCTATTGTTGGTCAATCTGGAAGTGGAAAATCAACTATAGCTAATCTAATTCCTAGATTTTATGATGTGAATTCTGGTAAAATATTAATTGATGGAACTAATATTAAGGATTTATTTAAAAAAGACTTAAGAAATTTAATCGGTTTAGTATCTCAAGACTCCATACTTTTTAATGATTCAATAACCAATAATATTCAACTTTCTAGTTCTAATAATAATGAAGAAGAAATAAAAAATTCTGCCATAATTGCCAATGCAAATGACTTTATAGAGAAATTAGAAAATAAATACCATTCGAATGTAGGAGACGGAGGCGGTAAGTTATCTGGCGGTCAAAAACAAAGAGTTTCAATTGCAAGAGCAGTTTTAAGAAATCCTCCAATAATGATTTTAGACGAAGCTACTTCATCGTTGGATTCAGAATCAGAAAAATTAGTTCAACAGGCTCTAGAAAAACTGATGAAAAACAGAACGTCTTTAATAATCGCACACAGGTTATCAACAATTCAACAAGCAGATGTTATTTTAGTTGTTAAGGACGGAGAAATTATAGAAGAAGGTAAACACGAAGAATTAATTTCTAAAAATGGAGTCTATTCAAAATTGATTAAACTTCAATCATTTTCTTAAACTTTTTAGAAATTCTATTGTCTTATATATAAATTCAACTTAGTTGGAAAATGAATCTAAATTTATCGCCAAACTAAAAGATAAAGGATCTCAAAACAATTCTTTTGAGATTTTGCTTGATAAATATAAAGAACCAATATATTGGCATATTAGAAAAATAGTTTTAGATCACGACGACGCACATGATGTTTTACAAAACACGTTTATAAAAGTTTTTAAGGCAATTAATAATTTCAAAGAACAAAGCAAACTATATACTTGGATTTATAGAATAGCAACTAACGAATCTTTAAATTTCATAAAATCAAAAGCTAAAAAACATTTTAAGACATCTGAGGAAATTATGATTGCTCAAACCAATAAATTAAGAGAGGATCCCTATTTTGATGGAGATGAATTACAATTAAAATTTCAAGAAGCTATTAATACACTTCCTGTAAAGCAAAAATTAGTTTTTCAAATGAAATATGAACAAGAAATGAAATTTAAAGATATTTCTGAAATACTAGGAACTTCTGAGGGTGCATTAAAGGCATCATATCACATTGCGGTTAAAAAAATAAAAAAAGAAATAGTTAAAATTCAAACCTTTTAAGAGTTTGGTTGTCAAATAAATATAATGGTATCAAAAAACAATATAAATTTAAATACTAACCGATTCAAAACACCTAAAGGATATTTTGAGGACATTACTATTGATAACATCAAAAAAATTGAAAGAAAAGGATTTAAAGTTCCTCAAAATTATTTTGAAACAATTAATATTGATTTAATTAATAACACAAATTATTTGAGTAAAATAATTAATTTCAAATACAGAGAATTTGCTTTAAGCGGAATAGCTGCAGTTCTTGTTATAGGGTTATTTATTAACGGATTTTTTAGTGATTCAAATTCTTTTAAAGATGCTGAAATACTAGATTACATGAACTATGAACTAGTTGGCTATTCTAGTTATGACTATATAGAACTTTTTGATGTTAACGAATTTGAAATCAATTTCAATCAATTAAATGACAATGATTTTGAATACTACTTGGAAACAAGTTTTTCAGATGATCAAAATTTAAATAATGAATAATATGAAAAATTTAAAAATTCTTTTTTTACTACTTTTTTTAACTAATTTGTTAAGTGCGCAGAAAACAAAAGTAAGTCCTGAAAAAATAGACGCTTATAAAAAAATATATCTAACTGATAAGTTGAATCTTAACCCAGAAAATGAATCTAAGTTTTGGATTGCTTACAATGACTATCAAGATAACTTAAGAATAGTTTACAGAGCCAAAAGACTCAAGTACAGGAAAATGAATTTGGATAGTAGTAATCTTTCAGAAACAGAATACAAACAATTTATTGACGATTTTTTAGACTATGAGAAAAAGAAAATCGACTTAAGAGCTAAATTAATAGTTGATTTAAAGGAATTCATGACCTTAA
>PADT01000035.1 GCA_002700465.1 Flavobacteriaceae bacterium
AAATCAAGCTAGTAAGTTTTAAATTAAAACAATTTTTTCTTTCAATTTCATTTTCATATTCATCACAATTTTCTATTGAAGGATGTTCATCATTACTTGTCCACTTAACTTCAGGAGCTGTATATGTTGAATTATTTGGATTATAGTTACAACCCACAATTAAAAACAATAAAAATAAAACTTGTTTTAATTTCATGTTTGATTTATTTATTCTAAAATTAAGTATAATTTTAAATAAATAATCTATTTAAAAATTTTATGGATATTTTTCTTTTAATATTGGGTTTAATTCTATGCTTAACTGGCTTAATAGGAAGTTTTACTCCAGTAATTCCTGGTCCATTATCTAGTTGGTTAGGTATTCTAATAATTCATTTTACTTCATACATGCCTTTTAATAATAATTTAATAATAATTACATTTTTGATCGCTTTTATTGTTTTTTTATTAGATATTTTTATTCCAGTAATTGGATTACAAAAACTTGGAGGTTCTAAAAATGGATTAATTGGAGCTACTATTGGATTATTTATAGGCCTTTTTATTGGAGGACCATTTGGATTAATTCTTGGAGCGTTTTTAGGTGCTTTCAGCGGTGAACTAATCGATAAGTCTAATTTTAAAATGGCTTTAAAACCTGCATTAGGAACGTTTATTGGTCTTGCTGTAGGAACAGCATTAAAGTTTCTTATTTCAACTGTTTTCTTGGGTATTTACTTTTATAAAGTATACACAATAATTTTAGCTTAATAATAAACTGATCGATTATCGGTGACCTCAGCATTTTCTTTTAATGATTCGTAAACTCTAGTAAAAGCAGATGTTCTATTAGTATTTAACAACTGATTTTTATAAGAAATAATGAAATTTGAATCAATCGGATCAGTGTTAGAATTTATATCATTTCTTCTAATTACTTTTAATTTATATACTCCATTTTCTCCAATAATAAAATCTGAAGTTTCATTTAAGTTTGTGCCAAAAGAAGATCCTATTACTAAAGGTTCAAGACCTGAGCCACTTATAGTTGCATTTTTTTGATTTAAAGCTAATGCCTTTCTAACTTCAACTCCGTTAATTTTAGCAATTTCATCTATGCTTAAAGAATTATCATTTTTACTTATTATAAGATCTGCCTTTTTAGATTTTAAAACCATAGGAAGAACTTTATAAGAAACATCCTGAACATCAGAAAGACCCTCATCAACCATGTTTGTAACTTGTACTATTAAATATCCCCCTTTAGGCAAATCAAATCTTTTGAAGTCTGACACGTTAGTTGATTCAGAAAACAACCACTGAACAATTCTTCTTTGATCTTTTAAACCAGGAAAATCATTATCTAATATTTCAATACCGTTTACTGTTTTGATTGTATAGTTTTCTTTATTAGATAAAGCATTTAAATCTCCATCCTTAGATAAATTCATTTCTAACTTCGTTGCTGAATTAAATACTTTATCGCTTGTTGCATCAGAGGGTACATTTTTTTCAGTAATAGATGCAAGTAAAACCAAATCATCTTTTGCTACTACTTTTATAACATGAAAACCAAAATCAGTTTCAACAACTCCAGTAGAACCAACTCTTTTGGAAAAGATAAAATCATTAAAAGGCTTAACCATATTACCTTCTTGAACAAAACCTAAATCGCCTCCACTAGATTTTGATGGACCATCAGAAAATTCAAAAGCTAACTCAGTAAAACTTTTTGGAGATTTTCTAATTTTTCTTAAAATATTATTAGCTTCTTTTTTAGCTTCGGTTTTAGATCTTGAAACATTAGGATTGGCATTTTTAGAGCCTTCATATGCTACAAGAATATGACTAGATCTTACAGATCCACCTATTTTTTTATCCAACATTCTAGAGATTTTAAAATACTCTCCGTCAAGGTAAGGGCCATAAGTTTGATTGTTGTTTAAATTAAATAACAAGTTTGCATGATCAGCTGGTAGAGATCCTTTTGGTAAATAAATAGAATCAAAACTAGTTTCAGAATATTCATTTATAAACTCTTTAATATTTGTAGCTGTTATTATACTTGGGGTAACCTCCTCTAATTTTGATACCTCATTGAACTCTTTTGACTCTTTTAAAAATTTACTTAATCGGTTTTTTATAGCATTTTCATCTTCTAAGGAAGGTTTTTCCTCAAAAATAACATACTCAATATCGCGAGAAGAGTTCACTTTGAATTCATCTTTATTGTTAGAAATATATTTTTTTAAGTCAGGTGTTGAATAAGATATTAATGAATCATCAACAGAGGAATAAGGAATTTGAACGTATTCTATATCTACATTGTCATTTTGCAAAGTATATTCAAATTTTCCATCTGATTGCGTATAATTAACCCCAGCGTTAACCAAATTAAAATAAATCTGTTCGTTTGATTGAGATTCAAAAATCTTTTCTTGATTTTTCCATTGCTCATATGCTTCTGGATTTGTTGTCTTTAATTCAATAATTAGAGATTTAAATTTATCTATATCGAACATTCCAGCTTCATTCAAAAATTGCTGATCTGAATTAAAAGTAGGGTTGTTTTTTAGAATATTTTGTAAATGATCTTTACCGGATTGGATTCCAGTAATTTCAAATTGTTGTCTTAAAATTTCAGATCTTAATCTTTGATTCCAAACATTATTTACAGCAATCATTCCTTTTTGATTGTAATTTCTTTCCAAAAAATCAACTTGTCCTCTAAAATCTTCAATTAATATATCTTCGCCGTTAATGACACCAACTGGTTTTTGAGCTTGATAACCTTTACCATCAAAAACACCAGAAATTACAAATGCAAATAATGCTAAACCTATTACAATAATTAAAAAAATAGATTTAGATCGAATTTGTCCTAGAATAGCCATAATATTTTTTTTTGTAGCAAACGAAAATACAATATCCTTAGGAATAAAAAAAAGTTAAACTCTTAAAATTAATCTTCAATAAATAATTCTATAATCTCGATTTTCGAGCTTGATACATCTTTAATTTTAAACATTAAATTATTATAAAATATTTCATCTTCCTTTTCAGGGATTTTCTCATTTATCGAAAAAATAAACCCACCCAAAGTTTCATATTGATCGCTTACAGGTAGATTCAATTTAAATTTTTCATTTAAATAATCAACCCCCAACCTAGCAGATAATCTAAAGTGATTATTACTTAATTTTTTTTCTAAAAATTTTGGAGAATCATGTTCGTCCTCAATTTCACCTACTAACTCTTCAATTATATCTTCAATAGTGATAATTCCCGATGTCCCCCCATATTCATCAATAACAACTGCAATATTTTTTCTTTTTTTAGTCAGAAAATTTAATAAGTCATTAATAAACATCGATTCAGGAACAAATTCAATTGAAGTAATTATATATTTAAATTTCTTGTAATCATTAAACATGTGCTGAATACTTATATAACCAACGATATTGTCAATATTTTCTTGATGAATTAATATTTTAGAAAGGCCTGTGTTGATGAAAATTTCTTTCAATTTTGAAGGAGACACGTACCGATCCACTGAAACTATTTCAGCTCTAGGAATCATTATTTCTCTAGCTCTGACCTCTGAGAACTCCAAAGCTTTTTGAAATATTTGAATTTCTGAATCTAAATGCTCATCCTTTTCGCTACCAATCTCTCGATTAATGTAATCACCCAGCTCATCTTTACTAAATACCATTTTTAATTCATCTTTTTTAGTTTTAAAATATTTATTCAAAACACTATCTGAAATCCAATTGAATACAAAAGTTAGAGGTGAGAATAAGTAATAAAAAATAAAAGCTGGAAAAGAAAAAAATTTAAAAAGTCTATTTGAATAAATTTGAAAAAATACTTTGGGTAAAAATTCAGCAGTTATTAAAATAACAATAGTAGATATCAATGTTTGATAAAAAACATATTTAAAATCAATTGATATATTATTAATAAGTTCAGGAAATAAAACATCAATGATTAATCTACCTGAATAAATACCATATACAACTAAAGCTATATTATTACCAAGCAACATGGTTGCAATAAATTTAGAAGGATTTCTGGTGATTTTTTTTATAAAAAAAGAAACTAAACCTTTTTGTTTTTTTTCTATTTCTAAAAAAATTTTATTTGTTGACACAAAAGCAATTTCCATTCCAGAAAAAAAACCTGAAAACAATACAGAAATAAGAATAACTAAAACTTGATTATCCATTAAATCTATTTCCTTCTATTTTTAAATTTAATTCTGTAGTGTCTTCTGAATAAAAACATTGCAAATGAGAATACAGCCAATATTAAAAATATATTACTTTTTTCAGATGAATTATTACCAAAAAAATATTCAAAAATTGAAATAAAGGAAATTGCTAAGTAAATGTATTCTGAAATTTTTCTATAATTACTCATAAATTAATTAATTATCGTCAACTAAGACTTTACCATCAAGTTCTCCTGTATTAAATATAGTAAATGATCTATTAGCATCTAATCTTGTAGCTACTATGTCGTAATCAATATTTTTAAATGTAAATTTTTCTTCAGTAAACAACCATTCTTGTTCGGGGTCCCAAAACAACTGGTCTGTTTTAAGTTCAGAACCATCATAATTATTAATAATTACGTTCCCTCTCATGTCTACTATATTAGTTTTATTATACATTATTGCATAATTAGAAGTAACAATTGTTTCATTATTTTCTTTGTCAAAAAATGATATTTTAATACCATTTGGAAATTCTGAATAAGGAAAGGTTTTATTTGTAAAATCTTTATTTAAGCTTGAATAAAGAATAGCTTTAACTTTAGCAGAATCAGTATAAATTAATTTTAAATTTTCAGTAATCCCTAAGGGTAATAAATTTTTGCTATTTATTTTTTGTATTTCTTGAAAATTATCTTCGCACGAAAAAAGGAGAATAAATACTAAAAATCTTAAAAAATTCATCAGTTTAATGAAGGTACGGTAACAGATTTACCTATCCAACATTTAAAAGAAATTGTTTTACCACCCATGGCTTCACTAAAAATATCAGTTTTAGACGGTGCTCTTCCCTCATAACTTAAAGCTGTTTTTTTAGCAAGTTTTCTAACTGAGGCATCAACTGAACCTGCTTTTTTGGCTTCTTTGAGAGCCAACCAGTATATAGATCTTTTTTCAAACTGAGTTTTTCCACAGTTATTTGCACTACTAGCATACAAATTAGCTATTAATAAATATGCTCTTCCCATTGAGGGCTGAAAACCTAATGCTTTGTTGGCATATGTTCTTGATTTTGAAAACTGACCAGATTTTTTAAACTTAACAGCAATTTTATAAAGTGTTTTTGCTTTTTTCAACTTATCAGACTCTAAATCTATCGATTCATTATAATATTGAATTGCTAATTTAGTGTCGCCTTTTTTGTCATTCAAAAGTCCTAAATAGTAAGCAGAATTAGCTGAAGGGTTTAGTTCGTGTAAAGCTTCAACAAGCTCTACAAACAATGGGTCATCAGAACAGTCCTTACTATCCATTCTACTAGCAGCTCGGTTAAGCCAAACTGAATCTGATTTAAATTTATCGAAATTTTTTCTGTACAATGGGATTAAGTTTTCACAAGTAGATTCTTTAGCAATTATAGCATTGAGATTATTTAAATAAGTATTACAAGCTACCATATTAACTTCGTAAACTTTCTTGTTTCTAACCTCTCTTGAAGTTAATGGATCACTGTTATTTTCTTTTTGTAAGAGTTTATCCAATTTAGTTGTATAAGCTGCCATCTCAAACTCAAATTTTTCAGTTAACTCTTCATACTTCTCGAATAATTGTTCAAGTGACACATTTTCCTCTCCAGATTTGTACAATCTAAAATAAATTTTGAAATAATTATATAAACCTTTTGGAGATTTAAAACTTTTAGAATCATTATTGAATGCCTGATCATATATTTCAAAAACCTCACTGTCATTAGCTAATTTATAGTCAATCATAGCTTGTGCTTTAATAGCTAAAATCTTACCAACCTCACTGACACCTCTTTTGTTTTTAGGAAAATATGTTAACCATTCTCCATATAAATCAATTAAATCCTTTTTAAACTTTTCTTTATCATCACCTTGTGAATTTTTAATAAAAGACTTTAACATTCTTTCGCCCAACACGTAAACAGCAGAATTTATATCAGGACATTCACTTTTTAAATCTAACCAGGGTTGGTATGCTTCGTCATAGTTTTTGACCTTTGCATACTCAGCGAAAATTGATAGATTAGATAAGCATTCTTCTTCGGGCTGAGAAAATAAATTAAAGGTCAATAAGAATGTAAGACTAAAAAATATAATTTTTTTCATAATATTCTATTCTATAATTTTAATTTGGATCAAAAACGATGCCCAATTTATTAATTGTATTTGTTTTTTACAAACCAAAGATCACTTAGAGACATTCCAAGTCTAACACTAAAAAAATTTTCTTGTATTAAACCTGCATTTGTAGTTCCTCTTTTACCTATTTCAAATCCCAAATTAATACTGGAAAATCCTTGAAAAGGAATTCCAAATCCAAAATTAAATCCAACTTCTTTAATTGACTGGTTATCTATATGAAGACCAGAATCTTCAACTCTAAAACCTCCCCTATAAACAAGCCTACTAAAAAAACTGGTAAAAGAATCATATTTAGGAATATAGAAGCCACCTAAAGAAAATTTAGAACCTTTTTTAAATTCAACATTATCAAGTTCAAACAACTTATTATTTAATCCTCCTCCATCAACTAACTTATACTCAGCTCCTAAAAACCATTTAGTATCAACTCCTAATCCTACTCCAAAAGTTTGAAATTTAGGAACTGTAATTTCTGTTTTTTCCAAATTCATAGCACCTAAATCTATTTGTTCCTCATCACCACCATACTGATTAGTCAGTGAATATGTGGATAAAGTTTGAGTGTTATTAGATCCCAACTCGAACTTCTGACTAGATACATATGTAGCATGTAATGTTAATTTATTTGAAATTTTTTCTCTAAACATAAAAGAATAAACATTATTCAAGCCACTCAAAGATGAATTGCTTTCAAGCCTAGTGGCTAGCTCAACATCTTCTAAAAATCGAGTAGTTATGTGATTTAAATTTCCGAATTCATAATTAGTAGTTAAACCAACACTTATCTTTTTAAAAAGTTTAACTCCAAAAGACAAAAAAGCAGTATTAACACCACCCTCACCTCTATATCTGTCAATAATGTTTGGAACAACAGTCTCATCCTTACTTTCTAAAAGATAGCCTACTGAAGTTTGAGGAATTACTCCAAAAGCAAAAGTAAAGTGCTTTGTTGGTATTGCGACAGCTAAATAATTAACATTAGAGCTGTTTGAATTTTCATTAGCATTTTCAGACTTAAAGGTTAAATTATCATAAGTTATTCCTAACGAATAATTAACTCTCTTTAATTCGGATAAAGAAGCAGGATTTGTTAAATTTAAATGAATACTATCAGAATAAACACTTAATCCTCCCATTGATCTATTATCAATTGATCCTTTGAAAGTACTGGTACCTACGCCATAAAAAGAATAAGGCGACGAGGTTCCTGATTGTGAAAAATTATTAAAAGTAATAACTGAAAATAAAATTGTAAATAAAAGTTTTTTCATTATTTGATGTTATCCTCTAAAAGATAGTTTAATCCTTTTAGAAGGAAATTTTGATCAGCAAAGATGGTATTTTTTATCTTATTGAGCAAAAAATCAGAATCACCACCTGTTAAAATTATCTTAATATTCTTGAACCTTTCTTGGTACTGATTAATTAAACCGTCAATTTCAGAGATAACTCCATTTATAACACCAGAGTTAATGGAACTATCTGTATCATCTCCCAATAATTTATTGTCCAGATTAATTGTTAATAAAGGTAGATTAGAAGTTTCCGAGTTTAAAGATTTGAATCTCATCTGAATTCCAGGTGAAATTCCACCTCCTAAATACTCGTTTTTACTGTTTTTAAAATCGTATGTTATACATGTTCCTACATCAATAATTAATATGTTTTGACCTGGAAAATTAACTGCTGCTGCACTTACAAGTGCTATTCGATCATGACCTAATGTTTTTTTAGTTTTATATAAATTAATGAATGGTAAATCAATAAACTCATTGATAGAAATTAAATTAGAATTGATTTTTAAAAAATCTAAAATATTTTTATCGATAGTTGAAACATTTGATATAATAGAATTATCAATAGTATAATTATTGTATATATCTAAAATATAATCTAAAGATTGATTTGAATAAATAAATTTATTTATCATTACGTTTTTATCAAAAAGCGCAACTTTCAGCGAGGAATTTCCTAAATCTATAACTAAATTCAATTTATTTGTATTTAAGTCCAAAAATAAACAAGATTTATTAAATGATTTTTTGCTTCTCTAATAAAAGAATATATATTTGCTCTTGCAAAAAAAAAGCAATGGTACCTTAGCTCAGTTGGTAGAGCAAAGGACTGAAAATCCTTGTGTCCCTGGTTCGATTCCTGGAGGTACCACAAAAGTCTCTATTTATAGAGACTTTTTGCTTTTACACTGTAATTAAGTAACCAAATTACCCTGATCATCCCACTCTGCTACATCATTTCTTTTTGTCTGGTCCACACATTTAGCTAACCAATCTTGATCGTAAGATAATCCATATTGATCCAATACATCCTGCGGAACACCATCCCATACATTTGGAGTATTCCCTTTGTATCCTAATTCTTTAATTCCAACTTTTGAAGTATAATAACCTGTCATTGTTAAATTTCTAAACAAGGTAAACCATTTAATATCATCAGTTTGTTCTGAGCTGGATAAATTAGGGTCTGGATAAGCCATTAAATCCAATATTGATTTTTGTTGATTTTCGTCACAATCAACAAATACTTTTTTAAATTTTTTAATAGAATGTTGATTTAAGGAAGCTAGACCGTCTTTTAAAGGAGCTTCATAGCTTGGTATATCTTTAGCCATAAACTCAATTAGTTCAGGCACTTCTGCGTCATTTATTGATCCAAATTCATTTGGAGGAAGTATTAAATTACTAATCTCAGAAATTAATTTCATTTGATTGTTGGTAAAACATTTTTTTGAAAAAAGTAATTTATCATACTCCTTTTCCTCAGGAGTTCTTCCATAATTAAACTTTTTTAAAGAATTAGCTACGGTTTCGCTATCAACACCAGACACGCAACCTTCTAATAAAACACCTACACCAATAGAGCCAAATACCAATGATTTTAAACTATCTCTTCTGTTCATGATTTAGAAATTTTGTTTTTTAAACTGATCTACAATGTAATCCGAAGTTCTCCATGCTAATGCCATAATAGTCCAAGTTGGGTTCTTATCTGCTTGAGAGACAAAAGGGCCAGCATCCACTACAAATACATTTGAAACATCATGTAATTGTTCAAATTCATTAACAACAGATGTTTTTGGGTCACTACCCATTCTGGTTGTACCAACTTCATGAATAATTTCTCCAGGTTTTGTAAGTCCATAATTTCTGTCCTTACTAGGTTTATCGCCTAATGCAATACCTCCCATATTATGAATAATTTCTTCAAAAGTATCTTGCATGTGTTTAGCCTGATTTACTTCGTGATTAGACCACTTATAATTAAATCTTAAAATTGGAACACCGAACTCATCTACTTTATCAGGATCAATTTCACAATAATTACTTTCCATTGCAATTGATTCCCCCCTTCCATCCATTCCTAAAACGGTTCCGTAATATTTTCTCATGTCAGTTCTTAACATGTCACCATAACCACCAACTTTAATTCCAAAAAATTTATTTAAATCGTTGACATTGAATCCTGATCCATATGAGGGAGATCCCATACCTCCCCAAACTTCTATATGGTATCCTCTTGGAAAATTCAAGTTTTTATTATCTAACCACCATGGAGAATAAACGTGCATTCCACCAACTCCGTCTTCATTATAAATTTTTCTATTTACAAGTTCAGGCAAAAAAGCCATTCTCCCTCCGCCTGTTGAATCATGTAAATATTTACCAACAACGTCACTACTATTGCCTAATCCGTTAGGATGCTGCTTACTTTTAGAGTTTAATAAAATTCGAGCGCTACTACAAGCCGAAGCCGCTAAAACAACTACTTTGGCTTTTAATTTATATTCAGTTCTATCTTCTTTATTAATAAATGAAACTCCAGTTGCCTTACCTTCTTCATTGGTTGTAACTGTTCTAACCATTGAATTTACATATAAGTCTATTTGACCTCCATTATCTTGAGCTGGAAAAATTAAACATGAACCTGAGGAAAAATCCGCATAAACTGAGCAACTTCTTGCACACTGTCGACAATAGAAACAAACACCTCTTTCATTGTTAATTCTTTTAGTTAAAACAGAAAGTCGTGAAGGCATTACTTTTACACTACTTTTTCTGGCTCCTTTAATATAGAAAAGTTCATGAAGCCTTGGTTTTGGAGGAGGAAGAAAAAATCCATCTGGATCGTTATATAAATTTTCTTTACTTCCGAAAACACCAATTAGTTTATCTACTTTATCATAATAAGGTTTAATATCATCATATCCTATAGGCCAATCTTCGCCCAATCCATCTATTGATTTCTTTTTAAAATCTTCAGGACCAAATCTTAATGAAATTCTTCCCCAATGATTTGTTCTACCACCCAACATTCTAGATCTAAACCATCTAAATTCAGTATCACCCTTTTGAGAATAAGGTTCTCCTTCAATGTCCCAACCACCGTAAGCTTGATCAAAATCACCAAAGGGTCGAGTAGTACCTGCACCTCTTCTTGGTGAATCATAAGCCCACTTCATTTGTGTCATTTGATCTGGATTTGCAGGGTCATAAAATGGACCAGCTTCAACAATAGCTATTTTCAATCCTGCTTCCGATAAAATTTTAGAAGCCATTCCACCTCCCGCACCAGATCCTACGATTATTACATCGTATTCTTTTAAATTTTCTTTGATTTGCATATTAACTATTAAAGTTCTAAAATTTTAATATTTCTAAATGAGATTACACCTGGATGATCTTGTATACTTATTCTTCCCGTTTTAAATTTTCCAAAATCACAATTCTGCCAAGGTTTCTGATCACAATTATTAAATTTAGTTGGCTCAACCATAGCATCCCATTCATCACCGCTCAATGGGAATTCTACAATTTTTGTGCCATTATGAATAACTGTTCCTTTGTTAATATTATGATCAATAGTAATATCATAAGTGTTCCATTCCCCAGCAGGATTTGTAACCCATTCTGAAGGAGCTACCATTCCATACAATGCACCTGCTTGTATAAGAGGGGGATCAGGATTTGCAGGATCTAAAATTTGAATTTCTGGGCCAGTAACAAATGGAAATTCATACTTCTCATCCTCTTTTACTCCCCAAAAGAATCCACTATTCGAACCTGGACTAACTTTCCATTCTAAATGAATTTTAAAGCTAGTATACTCTTTATCACTGACTAAACTTTTATCGCCCTTACCTTTAGCATTTGCAGATGTAAATGTTAAAACACCATCATTAATATCCCAACCTGTTTTCTTGCCGTTGTCTTGATAATAATGCCACCCATCCATTGTATTTTGCTGTATTAAAGACACCCATTCACCATCCATTTTTGATTCGTTGATTTTAGTCATTGGAACAGTATCGACGGATTTTTTATTTTGATTACTATTATTGCAAGATAAAATCAAAATGGATGTAAATAATATTAGTATATTTTTCATAATTTTTATTGTTTTATAATTTATAATTCCCAGCTTTTTCTTCTTATTCTTCCAACAAATTGATTTGCTGGTTCAAAATTAGTTATCCTTGTGTTTTCACCATCCCAAAGTAACTTCTTTCTGCCAATAAATTTTTTTCCTTTTTTTAACATATAACTCCTCAAAGCTAAATTCCCCATTAAAACAGTTTCTGTAAATGGTCCGGAATACTCAATTGGAGATGTAAGTTTATAATACTCATCACTGCCATAGCCACCTTTACAAGCATTTATCCATTCCATGTGATGAATATGATCAAGACCCTCATTTTGAATTGAGTCTGTGTCAAAATGTAATGTTTTTTCACCTTTTCTGTAAAGTTTTGGATTCAAACCATAAACTCCACACGCAATGACTCCTTTGTCCCCTATCATAAGAACTCCATTTGTATTTCCTTCTTCTCCTAAATAATCTTCAGCAGGTATTAATTCTGGTCTTGGAGGAACTATTCCCCCATCCATCCATATTAACTCAACATTAGAATCTGTTTTACTTGTCTTGTCGAAATGCAATGTAATTAATGACGCTGCGGGTGGACCCTCAGGGTAATAATTAGCAGTCCAAATTTTTTCATAAATATTTGCCACACTACATTCGACATCTTTTGGATAACCTAGTTCTAATGCCTTATATGGTGCGTCTAGAATATGACAACCCATATCACCCAAAGCTCCAGTTCCGTAATCCCACCAACCTCTCCAGTTGAAAGGATGAAATTCCGGTCTGTATCCTCTGTACTGAGCTGGTCCTAACCATAAATCCCAATTTAAATTATCGGGTTTTGATGTAGTTGGCTTAGGCATTTCAAATCCTTGAGGCCAAACTGGTCTGTTAGTCCAAGAATACACTTTGCTAATTTTACCAATAGATTTATTATCAACCCATTCTTTTATTTTATTAACTCCTAAGCTTGATCCGCCTTGGTTACCCATCTGAGTAACTACTCTATTTTTTTTGGCAGTTTTAGTTAAAACTCGAGCTTCTTCAATGTTGTGTGTTAAGGGTTTTTGAATATAAACATGTAATCCTCTGTTCATTGCATTATTTCCAATAACCCCATGTGTGTGATCAGGGGTACTAATGGTTACAGCATCTAAATCTTTTTCTTTGTCTAACATCTCTCTGTAATCAAGATAAAAGTTTGCATTGGGATATTTTTTTCTAGATTTAATTACTCCATGAGAACCGTCAGGGTGTACATCACACAAAGCGACAACTCTTTCTTTACTGGCCCATTTATCTCTAATGTCTCCTCCTTTTCCACCAGAACCAATTGAAGCTATCAATAACTGATCGCTCGGTGATACATAGCCTCTACCTCCTAAAACGTTTCTTGGAATAATAAAAAATCCTGATCCAATTAAAGCAGATTTTTTAATAAACTTTCTTCTTGAATTTTTTTTCATTGACAATCTTATTCTTTTTTTTTATAATAATTGAATTA
>PADT01000073.1 GCA_002700465.1 Flavobacteriaceae bacterium
GATAAAAACAAAATCGTGCTCTATATTTATTCTTTCTTTATATTAAATTTAATACTTTTCTTAACTTCATGGTCTTATGCTGGAGACGAAGGTAGAATTTGGACAGGACGAGCCTTCTATATATGGGCTAATGTCTACTCCTTCTTCGTTGTTTCAATATTCTGGGTCACCATGATAAATTTCTTTAATCATACTGACTCAAAAAGATTTTTTGGAATTATAAGTGCTGGAGGTTCTTTAGGAGCTTTTTTTGGTTCTTCTGTTGCTAGATATTTCTCAACTGAAATATGTGGTAATACTTCTATCAGTGACATTGGACCAATGAGTCTTATTGTTTTTTCCATCTTCTCATTATCTTTTGCGATCTTTTTTTCAAGATCTTTTAACTCTAGCCATGCTAATTATGATGAGCCTAATAAAATAGGTGGATCAAGCATGGAAGCCATAAAGAATACAATGCGTGATCCTGCAATAAGGAATTTGGGTATCTACGTTATTCTTTTTACCATGTTGATGACAGTATCTTGGATGGTTTCTTTGGGTATTGTAGAGGACTGGTCTCAAGATCCATGCGAGAGAACTGGATTCTTTGCAAGGATAGAGCAAATAGTTACTCCTCTCACATTATTAATGCAGCTCTTTTTGGCTTCATACATACTAAGGCGAGTGGGAACACTTGCAATATTATCATTATATGGATTGCTTTTTGCAGCAGCATTCATGGCTTATTCTTTTTATCCAACGATTACTACTGTGATGATAGTGGTGATCTCTTTAAGGATTTTTGAGTATGGTTTTAACAAACCTACCAGAGAGTCAATTTATACCAAGCTCACTGAGAAAGACAGGTATAAGTCTACTGTATTTATTGATACTTTCTTAGCAAGGTCAGGGGATGTTGTTGGGGGGTGGTTTGTGAGAGGTCTAGTTGGTACAGGAATAGCAGTTCTTTCTGTAACCTGGGCAGCTCTTCCATTTGCTCTACTAATTTCTTATATGGGCTTTCAAGTAAATAAGGCAGTTCAGGATGACTGAGGAATTTATACAAGTTGCAGATATTACTGACATTGAAATAAATCAATCTCAATCAGTTAGTATTGAAGAGGTTGATATTTTAATTTGTAATACAGATTCAGGTTTTTTTGCAGTAGAGGATAAGTGTTCTCATGCTGATATACCGCTTTGTGGAGGTCAAATAGTAGGAAACTATATTACATGTCCTGTCCATGGCGCTGTATTTGATCTGACCGATGGCTCAGTCCAATCTCCTCCCGCCTTCGAAGATCTAATTACGTTTGAAATTAAGATTGAAGGGACATCAATTAGTGTAAAAAAGCCTTTTTAAGGTTAAGGTTGAATCTATTATGAGTTATGAATTTATAAAGTGTGAGGAAGTTAATCCGTCAATTAAACGAATTTATTTAAATCGTCCTGAAAAAAGAAATGCTCTTTGTAATCCATTAAGGAAGGAACTCTTTGAGTGTTTATATGCTTTTGATGAGGATCCTGAAGTTAAAGTCATAATTATTTCTGGAAAAGGTTCATGTTTCTGTTCTGGGTATGATTTATCTTTTGATAATAGTAAGGATTTACCATATCCCACAAGTAAGACCGATGGGTTTTGGCCAAGACATGTTGTTGAGGGTGCGTTTAAGATATGGGATTTATCTACTCCTGTAATTGCTGAAGTTCATGGTTATTGTTTGGCGGGTGGAACGGAACTAGCTGCTTCATGTGATTTAGTTTATGTAACTGAAGATGCTGAAATAGGTTATCCAGTCGTTAGATCTATGAGTCCACCAGATAATCAATTCTTCCCTTGGTTGGTTGGAATGAGAGATGCAATGGAGATGATGCTTACTGGTGAATCAATCACAGGCAAGGAAGCAGCTGAGAAGGGTTTTGCTAATAGGGCATTTAGCGAAAGTTCTATATCGAAAGAAGTAGAAAAAATAGCTTATAAGGTTGCTAAAGTTCCTTCCGATATACAGGCTATAAATAAACGTTCAATTCATAGACAGATGGAAATAATGGGAATGAGAGATGGAATAAGGGCTGGTACAGAATTACAAGCACTTGCAATGCACAGCCGATCTACACAAGAGCATCTAAAGGAGCTTTCTTCTGGATTAAAAGAAGCCTTAACCAAAAGAGATGAGGAATTTGGTGATTACAGGACAAAAGATAAGAAATAAATTCTTATTTATCATTCTCTTGATTTTCAGTGCTTGTTCTGAAAATCAAATCCCTAAAGGGGCATATTGGAAAGGCGATGCAGATTTCATGCATGTGACTTCAGACACAATGGATATGGTTTATGCAGTTGATGTTGTTGGTAATGAAATATTTCTAGAAGGTTTTTATGAGGTAATTAAAAAAAATACTGACATAGTTATTTACCGCTTGGAAGTTAAAGAATTAGAATTTGGAAAAAAACAAGACGGTAAAAGCTTCTGCAGAATATGGGGTTATGTTGATAGTTCATCAATATTAAGTTATTTGTACGCACAAGATTGTCATGCTTTAAATTAGCAAGATGCAAGATTATAAGATAGCTCAAAAAGTGATTCATTGGCTTATGGCCTTTGCAATCATGCTGGATTTAAATGTCGCCCAAAAGTTTGGTGGAGAAATGGCAATTTTGGATCGATTAGAATCTCGACAAGATCATGCAACTATGGGTTTAATCATTACTTTTTTATTGATCTTGAGAATAATACTTAGATATCGTTATGGATCACCCCGTCTGCCAAGCACAATGCCTAAATGGCAAGTTATTGCAGCTGAAATAGGACATTATGGTCTATATTTCTTAATGGGTACTTTAATGCTGACGGGAATTATTTCAGCAAATTTTGCATCGGATCCAATAATGTTATTTGGTTCTTATGATCTTGCTTTTGCAAACCACAATGAAGGGTTATTTTTAACGATAAGAGGAATTCATGAGTTTTGCACAAATGCTATTATTGCGCTTATTGCTATTCATATTCTAGCTGCTATTTATCATCATTTTGTAGTAAAAGATCTAACGACCATTAATATGCTTAAGTTTTGGAAGGGATGACTTAGATTAAGCCTTCATAGGAGCCACCATCCATTTGAAGATTTTGACCCGAAATAAAACCTGCATGTTCACTGCATAAAAAAGCGCAAGTGGCTCCAAATTCATCCGGTCGACCAAATCGATTAGCAGCAATGGAACTTGTTATTTGAGTTCTTGCTTCTTCTCTAGAAATACCTTGATTCTTCATCAGCATTTCTGTCATAAAAATTTGCCTATCTGTATCAAATCTTTCAGGCAACATATTATTGATTGTTATATTGTGCTTTGCCACATCTTTGGATATCCCCTTTGAGAAGGCTGTAAGTCCTGTTCTTGCGGAAGTAGAAAGGGACATTAAAGGGTGGGGGGATTTAACCATTGCTGAGGTGATATTTATTATTCTTCCAAAATTCCTTTCAATCATTCCTGGCAGTAGATCTTTGATCATGAAAATAGCGGATAGCATGTTTGCATCAAGTGCTTTAATCCAATCCTCTTTATCTGTCTCAAGGAAGTTAACCGGAGGAGGGCCGCTATTATTATTAACTAAAATATCAGCTTCAGGACAACTCTCTATAAGCTTCTTCCTTCCCTCATCAGTATTCAGGTCAGCAACAACCATAGATACTTTCTTTTTATCAATTAATGACAATTCTTTGAATGTTTCTTGAAGTGCCTCTTCCCCTCGAGCATTGATGACAACTGATACTCCTTCTTCCAATAAGCTTTTAGCACATGCTTTTCCTAATCCTTTTGAGGAAGCACAAATAATTGCTTTTCTATCCTTGATACCTAAGTCCATAAAGTAGTCCTGTCATTAAGTACGATTAACAAATTCTCTTTTACTATCTTCTTTCTTTGAAAAATCAGGTTTATCTTTAAAAGTCTTCTCTACCCATGCTAATGCTTGATTTTCAGTCATATTAGGATCCCATATTTCTGTTTGAGGTTGAATTACATGCCATGGAGTGTCGAAAAATATTTCCAATGTATTTCCTTCAGGATCATCGAAATATAGAGATAAGGCATTACCATGACATAAAGGGAGATACTCTAAACCTTTGTCTTCAAGTCTGCGCTTAACTTCTTTGACCTCATCAAATGTCCTCACTCTAAAAGAAATATGATTTAATTGAGTAGAGTTTTCTAAATTTTCTCGCTGAACAGAAAATCCTATTTGATGGTGCTCGTCTTCATCTTGACTCATAAAAATAATTTCTGGTCCTGAGCCCCCAATTAGGCCCTTATCACTTAATTTAAAACCCATAATCTCTGAGTAAAAATTAATAATTACATCTGAGTCTTTAATATTTAATATGGTATGTGATACTTCTAATTTCATAAATTTTACCTCTAGTTTCTTATCATTCTAGCTTTCAAGTCATCGATTATCTCTTCTAACGATACATTATTTGAGCTACATCCATAAATATATTTATCAGGTCTGATAACAAAAGTATCACCAAGCTCTAAAAATCCAGATACCCAAGGATTTGATTCCAGCACATCACTTTCAACTGTTATAAATTTACAATTTAATTGATCTAAAAACTCTTTGTGATGGTCTAATATCTTAATCTTATTCTTAGATATAAAAGAAAATCCATTACCTAATAAATGATCTTTACGTTCTTCGATCACTCCATCTGTATAAAGTACTATTTGAGGAAATATTTGACCTGCTGCCATAGAGTCTAAAGCCTTACCGCCAAAGAATAATCCTTCATCTAAATTTGGTAAGATAAAGGACCCATAACCTTTTGCCACTAATTCTTCTGGTACATCTTCTGGATCATTGGCATTTGCATAGGCCTCCATTAATTCACCAATTCCAGCAGAATTTTCAACTACAAAATTTGCATGTGGCCTTCTTTCTTCCTGATATGAGTCTAAAAGTATAGGAGAAAAATTATTATTAATAACATAAGAAATTTTCCATGCAAGATTAAAGGCATCTCTATAACCCGACATCATACCCTCTCCCATAAATGGGGGGTTTTGATGAGCGGCATCACCAATTAAGAAACAGTTCCCTTTTCTAAAATTATCCGCCAAAACAGAATGGAATTGATAAACAGCTTTTCTTATAATTTTGTATTCGTCGGGTTCAAGCCATCTGCCAATTAACTCTTGAATTTTTTTATCATTTTCGAAGTCGTTCTTATCTTCATCTTCATAAATGATGAATTCCCATCTCCTAAAGGGCAAATGGGATGGTATAAAAGTTCCTATTCTTTCTGAATCACATATTTGAATAGCCTTATCATCTAAACGATTTTTTCCAGTTAATTCGACATCAACAACAACCCAATCTCGATTATAATCAAGATCTTCTTGAGTAATCTTTAATAATTTCCTAACAGCACTTGATCCTCCGTCGGCACCAATTAGATATTTACAGCTATATTCTTGTTCCTTTGAATCTGTAAGATTCTTAGTTATAAATTTAATGCCTTCATCGTTATCCTCAACACTCATCATTTCATGCTCTAATAAAATTGTTACAGAGGTTTCATCTAATTTTTTTCTAATTTCTTTATCGGTATAGGGTTGATGAAAGAATCTCATTGGAGGCCAGCCATTTGGAGTGGTAAATCCTTTCAAATCTATAGGCTCACCGATGAATTTTAGTTCTTTATCTACAAATCCAGCACCACCAACCTCTGTGCTATGTTTGATGTAAATATCATCAATTTCAACTTCTTGTGTCATTCTAAGGCCTTGATCACTAATACTGACAGCTCTAGGAAGAGAATAGATGTCCTTTTCTTTATCTATGGCAATTACTTTTAAACCTTTCTTCTCTAACAAAAGGGCAGCAAAACTCCCAACAGGACCCAAACCTATTATTGCTATATCGTAATCATGATTCATTGATTTTATTCCTTATTTGATTATGGAGTTTAGTGATAGGAGATTTATTATTAAGAGCATCTTTTAAATCTTTTATTCCTTTAAGGAGAATAGGATGCGTGGGGCTGTCAAAAGCTTTTTTGAAAGCGTCTTTAACAATAAGATTAGAATAATAATTTTTGATATTAGGTTTGTCTGATAGCAGCATATTTCCCCATTCGCATTCATGAAGGCGGTGAAGAATAGCTGCCCAGCTTATATCTGCCAAAGTTAGATCCAAACCAACTATCCAGGGAGTTTTTTTATCTTCAAGATGATTCTCTAAGTCGCAAAGATGTATATTTAAGTTTGAAAATGATGATTTCAATAATTTTGCAAATGGAAAGGGGAAGCTAAAAATTTTTAAACCTAATATTTTAAAAATAAAGAAAATTATTACTCTTTCTTTCATAGGATGAGATTTAAGACCTTTAAATATTTCTTTTATGCTTACATATTTGATCATTGTTACGAATAAAGGAAAGGTCAAAGGTCCACAACAATTGCCTGCATATTTGTCTTGGTTTTTTAATGGATTACCAACTAGAGATGATTTTTCAACCCAATAATCCATAATTAATCTTTCATCAGATGCAGAGGGTAGAATATTTTTTTTATCGAGTGACTGTTCGATTAAGTAATAAATCTGTTCATGAGATTCATATATTGGCCTTCCTTGATGCAGTAATACTGGAACGGTAGCACCAGGGTTAATTTTCAAGTACTTTGAAGAAGCAACTTCATATTTTCCAGTCTCAATTAAATCTATATGCTGAGATCTGAAATTAAAACCTAATTCTTCAAGACAAAACCGCACCTTTCTAGAGCATAATGAAAAATTATTATGATAAAGAACCCACTCATCGGAAGTTTCTTCAACTACATTATTTTGAAAACCTGAAAGCATCTAATGTAATAGTTGTGGCAGATCGTCCTCAATAGTCAGGAGTATACCGTCTATAAGATTTTCTGTAAGAGAAGAGGGTAAACCCTGAGGTGCCACATATCTTAGAAGAGATCTACAAACTTTGTCTCTTTCGAACCCTTTTTCAATCAAGTCAAGAGCACCGATAATTAACCACACATCAAGTGCAAACATTTCTTCTAAGTCTAAAAAGCTAGATTGATCTAATTGATTTATCTCCATAGCTTCGCGAAGGTCAGTCGTAGCATGTTCTCTTGCTGCATCAGATATTATTTCAATAAAGTAATTTGGCCTCTTCATAATCCAATTAGTATATTTTCCTTCACAAATGTAATAAAAAATTAGCGCATGGCCTTTAAGATATCCGAAGATCTTGTCTTCTTCATCTTGATTCATAGTATATATTTTTTCCGAAACAGCCTTTAACTTCTGTCTAAATACCTCTTTAAATATATCTTCAGTAGATTTGAAATATTTATAAAAAGTTCCGTATCCCAGGTTAGCTTGAGTGGTAATTTTTGCCGCAGTTATAGACTCAAATCCTTCTTCTTGGATCAAGCTGAAAGCTGCATTTAATAACTTATCCTGAGTAGTTAGCATTTTATTTTTAATTTAAATTTATGTTATTTATAGCTAGACTTTAACATAAAAACATCAGTGACGAAATGTCATTGACATAATGTCATTTCATGTACATACTACTTTAAATTAGTAAATTTTGGTTTTACTAGTGTAAATTTTATGGGGAACTATCAATGAATTTAAACAAAAATTATGCTTTTATCATTTTTCTTTTTACCTTTTCATTTCAAGTAATCGCAGATTCTAGGCTTGATGAAGTAGTAGTAACAGCACAAAAGAAAGCTGAAGGTCTCGCAGAAGTTCCAATTTCTATACAAGTACTATCAGGAGATAGAATTTCTAACCTAGGTATTACATCAGCAGAAAGTCTTGCTAATTATGTTCCAGGTTTGCATGTAACGAAGGGAGCAGGCGAGTGGAATATTTATATGAGAGGCGTTGGATCTGGTGCAAATAAAGGATTTTCTCAATCAGTTACTCAATTTATTGATGGTATGCCAATCTCAAAAGGGCAGCAATATCTGGCTCCTTTGCTTGATATTGAAAGAATTGAAGTCCTAAAAGGAACACAAGGCGTGCTTTTTGGAAAAAATACTATCGGTGGTGTTATAAATGTTATTAGTAAATCCCCTATTATCGGTGGCGAAGCTGACTCTAATATGTCTGTTGAATTTGTACCTGAGTGGAATACAACTAAATTTCAAGGTGCAACTAATATTGCCATAAGCGACTCTTTTGCAATGAGGTTGGCCGCCTCTTACGAAGAATCAGATGGTTGGATGGAAAATCAATTACTAAACAAAGACGAACCAAATACAGAGGCAACATCTGTAAGAGCTACGTTTCTTTGGGAGTTTGATGATACTGAAGTTAATTTAAAACTTACCTCATCTTCTAGCGATAAAAGTGGGCAAGAAAGTGGAATATCTGTATATAGAACATCTAGACCTTTGGGTGTAATGGCACAAAATGGTTATACGGGAGCATTTTTAGCTGTAAGTATCACCAATAAACATTTTCCAAATATAGTAACTGGAGAGCCTGGTGTTTCTTATGTAAATAATGGTCAAGGGCTTAATCCAACTGGAGGCTCAACTGACACTGATAATGCAATTCTAAATATATCCTCAAACTGGGGTGAACATGAATTTAAATCAACTACTAGCTATTCTTCATACGATTATACTTGGGGACTGGATGCTGATTTCGGACCAATGGATTTCTTATCAACAGATAGTTTTCATGATTTCTCAGCTGTCACTCAAGAGTTCATAATAACCTCACCTTCAAGTGATAGGTTTGAGTATGTTGTGGGCCTCTATTACGACGATGTAGACTATTTCTCAATAAATAATGGTACTTTCGCAACTGATTTTGGTGGATTATTTGGACAGACTTTTCCAGCACCTGATTTATTTGCTTTTCAAACCCAAGGTGCTTTTTCTGCAAAAACAGCTGCAACACACACCTTATTTGATCAAAACTCAACAACCTTATCTGCGTTTGCGGAAGGCACATGGTACTTAAATGACAGATTGACTATGAAAGCAGGAGTTCGTGTTTCGGAGGATGACAAGGAAGTTAAAGGATCACAGGTATTTAGCTCCTCAGCTACAGGCGGTGTAGGTATTGATAATCCAACAATGGCTCCTCCTGTATTGGGAGTGGTAAAGGTATTGTTAGATAGATCTCCTTATAATTTTCCTTTACAAGAAAGATCTGAAAGTCACACAACACCATCTATCAAGTTTTTATATGAGGCTTCAGAGACAACTAGACTATATTTTAGTGCAGCTGATGGTTATAAAGCAGGTGGATTTGATGGTTCTGAGAATGCAGCAAAAATAAATGCTACAACTCCAGCCGATGCTTTTGAATTTGAACCAGAAGAAGCTACAACAATTGAACTTGGAGCAAAAATTGAAATACCAGAAAGATCTCTAAGAGCTAACTTTGCTTATTTCACAACTGATTATAAGGATTTACAAGTTTCAGCTTGGAATGGCTCTGCATTTGTTGTTTCTAATGCAGCACAAGCAGAAATTGATGGTGTTGAAATAGATGTTACTTGGGCACCAACAGATAATCTAATCTTAGGAGGATCGATAACTTCCCTAGATTTTGCTTACGAATCTTTTACTGGTGCAGCATGCACTGCTGATCAAGAAGTAGACAATAGACTGGCAACGGGAAGTAGGGCTTGTTCTCAAGATTTATCTGGCGAAACAGGTAATTATGCACCGGAACTGTCAGCTTCTATGTATATAGATTACTTTCAAGCTCTAAGTAATAGCAGAGAAATGGTCATTTCATTAAATGCTAATCACGTAGATGAATTTTATTCCAATGGAGATAATGATCCTCTTGGATTGCATGATTCTGCAACAAAAATAGGAGCCAGAATTGCACTCACCATGGCAAATGGGTTTGAGATTGCTTTGTTTGGTAGGAATATAACTGATGAACAGGTTGGTACACAAAGTATTGATCTACCATTAGTTACAGGTTCACATTTCATGATGTGGGAACCTGGAAAAGAGATTGGTCTGAGTTTTAGGGCCAATTTCTAAAGAACTTCTCAAGGAGGAGAAAGGATGCACATTTTGGATAGTACGAATCCCCACGCACTTTCTAAAATGCGCATCTTGTTTAGTAGTTTTTTATCAAACTGTGTACAAAGAGTATCGAGATAAAAAATATAGACCTTATGGCTTTAGATAATCAGATGATGCCCACCATCCATAAGCATTGTTTCACCGGTAACTACTTTATTGATTCCTATGAAACTATATATACCTTGTGCAACCTGATCAGGAGTCACGGTTAGATTCAAAGGAGTATTTTGAGTTAAGTTTTTAAGTGCTGAATTATAAAGATCATCACCCATTCCATTCTTCAGCCACTCGCCCTGAATAAAACCAGGACATATTGCATTTACTCTTATCGGTCCTAAATTCCTAGCCATAGACATTGTCATGGTATTTAAAGCTCCCTTTGAACAACCATAAGCTAAGCTACTTCCGATACCCTTTATTCCCGCTATAGAAGATATATTCACAACACTAGGATTATCGCTCTTCTCTAATGATGACCTGCAAGCTCGTACCATTTGAAAAGGTCCAACAACATTAATCCTATATATATGCAAAAAATCCTCAGCATCAAGACCATCTAAATCACCATGATTAAATACAAACTTAGTTGTACCTGCATTATTTACAAGAGCATCTATTCTTCCCCACTTAGCGACTGTTTCATTTGCAGTCTTTATACAAGCTTCGTTATCTCCAACATCTGCAGATATGGCTAGTGCCTCTACTCCTAAATTCTCACATTCTTGAACTACAACTTCTGCATCATCAATCGAACTAGTGCAGGTTATCGTTACATTCCAACCCTTGGAGGCCAAAAGTTTAGCTGTGGCTGCTCCTACTCCTCTACTTCCCCCAGTGACTATTGCTACAGGTTTTTCGCTTATATTCATTTTTATGTACCTTCTTTATTGCCAAATGTTTCTGATATAGCAGCTCCCCATTGAGATGGACCAAATTCAGGATAATCAGGATCTCCATCAGACATGGGATTAACTATTTGTGGTGGGATAGTATTGTCTAAGTAATCTCCATCAGTTTGATGTTCGTGTACTTGTTTAAAAGGACTTCTCCAATAATCAAAAATTTGACTACCTTGATAATGACGGCCCACACCCCATTCTAACTCATAGTCGTGTTTTTTCGCTTTTCTTTTCAATAGCTCATGACCCATAAAAACATCATCGATATTTAGCATTTCGAAAGAAACATGATTTAAACCCGGAATACCTTCAGAAACTAAATGAGCATTAAGCCAAAAAATTGAATGATGATCAGTTGGAGTTGATCCTTTATCTAATCGAGCAAAGATACCTGCTGTAAGGGGTTCTTCTCCAGGAGGAGAGGGCGGTTGTAAAATATCAGAAGCGATAATCCCTAAATGCTCGTGATACCACTCCAAAGATTTTTCAATATCAAGAGAGTTGATCCCATAATGACCAAATCTAATAATCCTTGGTGTATC
>PADT01000075.1 GCA_002700465.1 Flavobacteriaceae bacterium
CTTCATCCAATTCATATAGATCATCTCCATAAATATCAAAAGTAATGTTTTTTACATTTTCTTCATCACCTCTAGATAAATATGAATCTGTAATAGGATTATAATTGTAAGTAATCGGTGTAAATTCTAAAGTTCCATTCTCAAAATCAAAATCATCTTCATACTTACTGGTTGGTGGCGCTTCATCTTCAGAAGCGATTGAATTATCTGTATCCAAAACATATTGTACAGAAACTGATCTCTCTGACCCAGTCTCGGATGTTAATAAAGCACCATCGTCATCTTTCAAATATACAGGTACAGAAACATTCGATAATTCAGAGCCTTCAAATGCTGGTACATCACTTCCAAAGTGCAAAACAGGAGGATCCTCATTATCAATAATAGTGTATTTATATAAATCTCTATCTCCAATAGTAGCTTCCACACCTGCAGAAGCACTAAGACTATTATAATACCCATTCCCACTATCATTAGGATAAGTATTTGAAAGGCTGATTCTTATTTCAATGTCTTGGTCTTCCTCATATATTGAATCATCTAGTATAGTCAGCGGAATATTCCCTGTTAAAGATTGACTACTTATGGTAACAATTGAATCATTAGGAGAGGAACCAAAATTATAATCAATTCCTTTAGTTCCATGATCCTTATCATTTGGGTTATCACTACGAGTAATTGAATATTTGATTGCAATATTTTTTCCACTTGGCTCTAAAATAGAAAGTTCTAAGTTGTAACTATTATTCGACTCAACATTCGATCCCGTTGCTGGGTTAGAAGTAAACTGTACTATTTCTGGATCATCATCATCTTGGATCGTAATGATTGTCTCAGAGAAATTAGAACCTTTGTTTACAGCCACTGATGTCGCCGCATCGATCTCGATCTTAAACTTTTCATCCCATTCATCATTCGTATCAGTCCCGATATTTGTTTGGATCGAATAGCTCATCGTTTCATTCGCTACATCATCAGCTAAACCAGTTATATTTGCAGTAGTTTTTCCATATGTCATATCAAGATCTTCAGGCCAAATAACTAAACCATTGGCATCATCAAGGTCATTTACAACAAATATACCAAAGTCTGATTCAGTTGAACTTACTTCATAACCAATAGTAACATCTTTTTCAGTTGGAATTGAAAGCTGAATAGTGGAATTACCTGAAGCAGTACTTTCTGGTTGATTTCTAACGCCAAGAGTAAAATTCACATCAGGGACTGGATCTTGATCTACGATAATAAGTCTATACTTACCAGGCTTATCAGAAGCACTACTAATTGTAGCATTACTTGAAGCATTAGTGCTCAACTGAATAATTACGTCTTGGTCGTATTCATCTCTATCATCATCTATAGTTGTTATTGTAAATGTTTTCTCATTGTTATCATCGGGTGTAATTTCCAAGGAACTATTTGGAGGGATTTTATCATAGTCATTATCTGGAGAAGCACAATTGCCTTCAGATGGACAATCAGCATCTGATGTTATTGCTGCATAATAGATCGTAATTGTTTTTTCTGAATCACCATCTGTCTTAACCTTAATTGTCTTAGTTCCAGGTATAGAAGATTCATCATATTTTTCTTCAACAGACTGAGTTTCTGTATCTGCAGTTGTAGCAACATCAGAATTTTCCTCATAAAAATACGCTACAGGTGTAGGGTCATCATCTTTAATAGTATAAACATGTGTTTTACTTGCATCTATCAATGTTGCAGCATCAGCTGGCCTTTCATCAAAACCCGAAACTTCAGAATTAAAGTTTTTCTGTGAATTGAAATCAGCACCTTTAACAGCTAAGGTCATAGTAACCTCTTGATTTTCTTCATCAATTGCATCATCAATAATAGAAAGAAAAAACGTCTGCGTTTGAGGAGAAGTAGATGTAGCAGCTGGCATTCTAATCCAATCAGCTTCGGTATCAGTTTTAGCAGTAAAATCAGTGCCAGGATCTGCAATAGCATAACTTGCATTTGCATCATTTGTTGTTACACTGAAGTATATATCTTTTCCTGTAGCAATGCCTGTTATGCCATCAGCAGGATCAAAAATAGCAATTTCAAAACTAGGACTACTCCCTTGCAACACTTGCTCATCCACATCATTACCTGATGAAAGAGAAGTGAATTTTACTTTAGGTGGGTCGTCATCATCAAGAATCACTAATTTATCAGTAGCACCATCATTAATTTGAAGCGATATGCTTTCACTCCACTCATTTATATTATCAGTATTTATAGGGATTTCTATATTAATATATTGTCTATTTGCATCCGCATTAATATTGTTTGCTACAGCAGAAAAAGTAACAGAACCAGTTTTATCACTCGCATTTAGCTCACTACTAGAACCAACACCATCTGTGCCTGAAGTCCAATATCTGTAATCCACAGGATACGCACTGGCTGTACCACCAGTGGCAACTAAATTAGGAGGATCTGACAAAGATTGAGTTTCAATTACTGAATAATTAACTATGACCTCTCTCTCTGAAAAAGTTGCAAGTTGCAGAGTAAAATAGCCAGGACCAGAATCTTCGTTCACATTTCTTTCTCCAGATGAAGCTGGATAAGGAAGATTACCACTGTTTCCTGTTTTGTCCACCCACTCAACAACTGGGCTGTCATCAACGTCTTTTATTGTGATTGTCATTTTCTCAGAAGTGGCAGAAGTAGCATTTGAGGGATTTGATTTGCCAGATGGAAGTTCAGCTTCTGTATAAGTATTTAAATAAAAAACTGCGGTCTGATCATTTTCATAACGACTATCAACTATGGCATAAAAATTAAATGAAGATTTAGGATCAGCTGACTCTGCAGCAATAGTTACATCAAAATCTGTAGCAAATCCTGCTGGGCTAGCATCAGATCCAAAATCTGTACCGTTCAATGCACTTGACTCGCCGTCATTAACAGTTAAATAAGCAATTACAGGCATTTCTGCAAGCTGCGTACCACTACTTTTAAAATGAATATATATATCTCTAGCCAGATCATTACTTTCATCATAAGTAATAGCATCAATACTATTACCATCAACATCAGCAAATTCTAATACTGGAGGATCATCCGTTTCAATAATGGTATAAGTATAGGTGTTGTTATCAGGATCGATAACTGCAGCCGAATCTGAACTACCCCCGTATAATGTTAAATCAATTACTATATCTTCATCATATTCATACTTTGCATCATCCTTAAGCGTAATAGTTTTTGTCACACTTGATGCATAAGCAGGTATCTGAATTAAACGACCATCAGCTGGCAATACAAAATCTTCCGAAGCTCCCTCTTCAGCTGCATTATTAGAATTTGCGCCTAATGCATAAGTCACATAAATGGGCAGCCCTGCTTTGGAAGCTCCACTACCATTTGCAGATAATGTGATAGTAAAAGTAGTATTAGTCTCAGCTTCGTTTCCTGAATTAGAAGCAGTGATACTAGCCTTTGGCTGACTTTCAGATGCGGCGTTATTAATTGTTACTGTTTTAACATTTTGCCCGTTATCTATAGACCCATCTACATTAATTAAGCTTCCACCGGCATCATAGCCACTTGCTGACGTTGGAGTAGCAATCCTAAAGACAAGTTGCTCTTGCTGCTCCCATAAACCATCTGCAGGAGTTGAAATTTGCAGAAGATTCATCGATTGTGTATTCGCTGGAAGAACAATCGTTCGATCAGCCTCAGATAGCCCACTATAATCAGATAAAACCGTACCATTTTTATCAGCAATTTGAAAATCCTCATTATCTTGACCATCGATAATTGCGGTTGTCGCTCCCTCATCAATGCTCCAAATAATATTTATGGGAATATCTGTCGAATAACCGTCTTTCACTACTATTTTTGGAATAAAGATCGCACCCTCTTCCTGCGTAATAGCATTTGTACTAGCATCGCCAGCAATATCCAAACCAACAGGCGGAGGTGAATCTGAATCCCCAAGGTTAATGGTATGCACCATAGTCCCACCAGTTTGGGCACCGCCAGTAATATTTGAAAGGGTAATAACGATAGTTTCTTTTAATTCATCAATTTTATCATCTACAAAATTTAGAGTAATCTTTTTATCTTTATCCGTATTGCCTGACCATGAAAGAGTACCTCCACTGCCAGTGGCATCTGTATAATCTGCATTTTCACCTGAATGATCGGCAGTACCGGTTATTGCATAATCTACCGTAGAATTAATTCCTGAAATAGTTGATAAACTTACTGTCAATTCAAATGTAGCATCTTCTTCGGATTTATCATTTGTGGTTGCAGAAGCAAAAGAAAGCGTAGGCTTATCATCACTCTCATTTATCGTGTAAACATGATTTAAAGCAGTTCCAATTGTAGTATGTGCATTGCCAGCATCCGATAGAGTAATTGTAAAATTTTCTGCCTCTTCATAACGTGAATCATTTTCAATCCTTAGGTCAATAAGAACTGAAGTTTCGCCAGCTGGTACTGTGACTACAGCATCATTAAGAGTATAATCATCACCATTTAAAAATGTAGAGGGATTTGTAACTGCAACATTAACTATTGCAGGTAGTATAGAACGATGACTGGTTTTTACAGTAAAATCTGGTCGATTTGTCGCTTCTTCACCTGATGGAATACTTTTTGAAACATCAGTATCAAATTCTATAGTTGGGGCATCTTCATTATCTGCTATACTAAATGTTAAAGTTCCAGTTCCTATGGCTGAATTAACAAAAGTACCCAAGCTAAAATCAATCGTCTCATCCGTGCTAGTCTCATATAAATCGTCATTGTCGATTGATAATACTACGTTTGTTGTAGTAACACCTGGTCCCATCTCTACTATCTGAGACGCGCCGCTAGATATAGGATTACCATTATAGCTAAGGTCAAAATCATCATCAATAACTCCATCATTCGCCGAAGCATTTGCTACAGAAATAGTAGTTTTTACCGTGAACTCAGTTGTTTTATCCGCTGGTTTTGAAATTACGATATTATACGGACCTTCCCCTTCAGTACCTGAAAAAATATCCTGATTAATACTTAAAGCTATCGGATCTTCGTCATCCTCTAATTTAATAATCTGATACTTTTCATCTCCTGATGCTACAGTAGCATTTTGATTAGATGACCCAAGAGCAACGACTAACTTAATATACTTATCTAATTCATCAGTATTATCACCATAGTGAGTGTAGGTTATAGTTGAGGATTTACCTGTTCCATAAGGAGAAATAGATCCACTTGAAGCATTTAAAACAAAATCATCTGCATCCGCTGCCCCCTCGCCGGATTCATTATTTGTTCCATCTCCATCATTATCTACACCGTCAGATCCATAGCCATTACCATCATAAGAGTCAACTGAAATTGTATAATCAACTTGTCTCCCTGATGGAGCTGAAAGCTGTACTTCGATTGTGCCATCAGTTCTATTTGCAGACCCATTTTCTGTACTTGTTATTTCTGTTGTATGGTTAGAAAAATAAAGGGTAGGGGTTTGATCATCATCAATGATTGTATATGTCCAAGTAAAAGTACCTCCACCAACATTATCTCCTGACGTTACATCAATCATCACAGTTTCATTTGCTTCATCAAAACTCTCATCAGTATTAATTGTAACGGGGATATTCCCTTGCGTCTCAAAAGCAGGGATGGTCACAGTCCCACTACCATTTTCACCATTTAGCTTAAAATCCCAGGGCGCATCATTGCTACTCCAGATGGTAGCAGTTCCATCAGAATTCTGAGCATATGTTGCAGTAATATCTAAACCAGATGGCGCATCTAAAACAACGTTAATTTCTGGTGTTTGAGTACCTTCAGAATCTTCATCATCTGTAATAGACGTATTAGTGGAAAAAGAAATTGTTGGTGCATTATCATTATCTTGAATTTGAAAAGTGAAAGAATCTCGATAGGTTGCACCCCCAGCGTCTACACGAACATTGCTAGCTTGAGTACCATCAAAGGTAATGATAATTGTTTCAAATTCCGAAGCATCAAGTCCTTCATCCCATGCATCATCAATAAGATCAAAAATGATACTCTGTTCAGTATCTCCAGCATTACCAAATGTTAAAACATCTGAAGCGAGATTATGATCTGCTCGATCACCTGTAGCGGTAGCAGTTCCACTAATGGTGTAGCCACAAGAAACATTATCATATCCTGATGCTTGATGCAACTGAGCAACTACAGAAACTCGGGGGTCACCATTCTCACTTATAGTGACATCAGCATCACGAAATTTTATATAAGGAGCCAAATCATCAACTGCATCAGTTACTATGAAATCAAGTTCAGTAGCAGAGCCAACAAGTCCATCATCACTATCTGATGATGAGATTGTTATTGAAAACGTTTCATTAGGTTCATCAAATGAATCATCAGTTAGGTAATGATCTAAATTATGACCATTAGCATCTGCTACACTACCACCTGAATGATAATCCCACTCGTATAAAACTAGAGTACCTGTTTTATCACCAGCACCACTACCATCAGCCCTGTGATCATTATCGGAAGTAGTAATATTAGTAATCGTATAATCAATAGTAAAACTATTCGTCCCAACAACATATACATTCCCATCACTATGAGCAACGGCCTGTACTTTACCCGTGCTTCCAATCCAATTATTTTCACTTACTGTTTGTGTTTCAGTTTCTACAAATTCATATTTAGGTTTTTGATCATTGTCTGTAATCTGGTATTCAAATTCATTAAGTCCAACAGTAAGATTTCCCCCTGCTGAGATAGCAGTAAGAGATAGATTTATAGTTTCAGCAGCACCTGGCTCATACCTCAAATCATCAATAATATTTACTTTAACTGGGAAATATTGAGTAGCCCCATCAGCAACTAAGACAGTCTGCTCAATAGATAGTTGCCAATCGTTCGTAACGTTTTGATTAACATATGTAATATTGGTATAATCATCTCTCAAAGCAGTATTAGCATTACCGCCAAGCATATTATCCCAAAGCATCGCAGTCCCCCAGTTACCAAGAGTACGCTCAACATTCAAATATACTCGTGTATTATAATCATAAGTAATATTTTGAACTTTAAGATAAATTATTCCATCTTCTTCCTCACTAAAGGCTTTTGAAGAAGCATCTGCCTCTCCCGTATTTGCAGCTGAAGTTAAACCGAGAGTTGGCTGAGCATAAATTATTCCAGAAAGAAAAAAAATAGCTAAAAAGAAATAATTTTTATATTTTTTTATTTTATACATGCTTTTAATAACAATTTTAAAATTCATTTAAATTTTTATACCCACAGCTATTAAACCATCCATCCAATTAAGCGTTTCAGGCTCAATTACAAACGCTTCTTTTACATCAGAACCAGGTGTTAAAACTTTTGCGTATCTAACACCCAACCTTAAAGCAAGAGCGCCAAATTTGAATCCATAAGAAGACTCAAACATTGACCCTACAGAAGACCCAATGATTCCAATACCTAACTTTATTTTTCCAGGCCCAACTGGAAATGAGGTAATACCCATTGCGGTAATACCCTTGAGTTCAGCAGTTTTTGGAGGCATCGCATCCTCAAAACCAAATGTACCAAATTCCGCGCCAAAACGAAAACGCATGCCCATTAACTGCATTAGGAAAGGCGCTTCAATACTAGCTCTCAAGTTAATACTTGAGTTCCAATTCATTAGCGATTCATTAACAAACCTTGGTGCTGAACCAGAAATATCTATGCTCCAACCCATGTTTTCAGCTTCATCAGCTAGATTAATATCATCACTATCATAATCATCCTCGTATTCTTCATCATCTTCATCATCTTCATATTCTTCATCATCTTCATCATCTTCGTATTCTTCATCATCTTCATATTCTTCAGCATCTTCGTATTCTTCATCATCTTCATATTCTTCATCATCTTCGTATTCTTCATCATCTTCCCAGAAAACCTCACCATCTTCATCTGCATCTTGAGCATAAATAATATCACTTGGCATATAGACAGCAATTATTAGAATAATCCAAATTAAATATTTTACTATATTAGAATTATAAA